>PMOF01000076.1 GCA_003162495.1 Acidobacteriaceae bacterium | reverse complement strand
CTTCCCGCTGCCATCCACTTTGGTCCAGGCGCTGCAGAAAATATCCCTGCCCATAAAACAAGCCGACCCCGATCAGCGGAATATCCAGGTCGGATGCGCTCTTGATGTGGTCTCCCGCCAGCACGCCGAGGCCGCCGGAATAAATAGGCACAGACTCGTGCAGCCCGAACTCCGCGGAAAAGTAAGCCACCGGACGCGGCCTGAGCACGCCAGCATTGGCCGCGCCCCAGGTGCGGTCGGCGTTCAGATACTCCTGCTGGCGGCGGTAAACATAGTTGATGCGGCTATGCAAAACCAGTTCCGTGGCGCGGCGCTCGATCTCACCCAAAGGAATCTCGCTCAGCAGCGAGATTGGATTCTGATTCAGTTGCCGCCAGCGCTTCGGGTTCAGATCGCGAAACAAGCTGACGCATTCGTGGTCCCAGCTCCACCAGATGTTCCGCGCCAGGGACCAGAGGCGCTCCTGCGCCGGGCCAATGAAGCGGTCCAGGGTGCGCGCCTCGCTCACCACCGGCGCCACTTGATTGGCGGCCTCCACCAGCATGCGGATTTCATCCTCGCGAAAGATCCGCGGATCTTTGGTTTGAACGATGAGAACGCCCTGCAAAATTCCCCGGTCGATGAGCGGCACGCCCAGGAACGAGCGGTATTCCTCTTCGCCGGACTCCTTGAAGTACTTGAAACGGGGATGAGTCTTGACGTCATCGACTGCCACCGGCAGCACCTGTTCCGCCACCAGGCCGGCTAGGCCTTCGTTGAGGGGCATGCGCAAAGTGCCAATACAGCGCGGATGAAGGCCGAGGGTCGCCGCTAAAACCAGGTTCGATCGATCCGGCTCCAGCAGGTAGGCTGAGCAAACATCGGTTCTGAAGCGTGTGGCGATCAAGGCCACCACATTCATCAGAGTGTCGGCCGGCTTGCCGCCATCCGCCGCGAGATTTGTGATTTCTTCCAGCGTCAAGACAAGACTGACATCAGTTGCTGCGTCGGACCGGGTCATAGGTTTGCCCTCGCTCTTCAATTGAATCCCCCGGACCGCATCGACACTGAGCGCTACGCCTCAAAAGGCAAAGGCGGGTCCGGCGGAAATGCCGAATCATAAAGCAGCTCTCGGGCTGATTGGTCTAAGGGAGCAGTCCCGTTCGAATATTCATTCGGGATTAATTCGACGATAACATCAATCTGCACGCAGCAGCGAATGATTTCCCCGGGACGCCTGAGGCACTTGCCTCGCTTTTTTCTTTTTCATTTTGGCCCGGGGTCAAGGCATCATCACATGACCTTATATGCCATTTTGATTGAAGCAGATGGCGGATCCGCCTCCGATTCGGCTGCCAGCCAGGTGGCGTGACACGCGCCGGAGGCGAAAATGCATCTTTGCCGCCGCTTTCAACGTCTATACGTGGAGAAGTCTCTTTTGTTCGGACTTGAGCATTTGCCCGCTCGCTTCGGCTACCATTGTAAGTTCAACTGTGAGTTGGATCGGGCCTGGGCGGCTATGCGGCTAACGTCCCACCAATCCGGAGAGCCTTTCAGGGCCAGATCGGTGTTCTGGCTGACCCAGTTCTCGGGCGAACGGAAGGCCGGTCAGGCGCTAAGCGATTCAAATTAACTCAGCTCAGGAGCGAGTACCCGTCCTATGATGTGGATTGTCCGGCTCGCGCTTCGGCGGCCTTACACCTTTGCCGTCTTTGCGTTTTTGATTTTGATCCTTGGCGTCTTCAGCATCCTGTCGATGCCGACGGATATCTTTCCGAATATCGACATTCCAGTGGTGACGGTAGTGTGGCAGTACGCCGGCCTGTCGGCGCAGGAGATGTCAACCCGCATCGTGTTCAACAGCGAGCGGGGCATGACCACTACGGTCAACGACATTGAGCACATCGAGTCACAGTCGCTGAACGGGATCTCGGTCATCAAGATTTTTTTTCAGCCGCACGTGAATATCGGCAGCGCCGTGGCGCAGATTACGTCGATCAGCCAGGTGCAGTTGCGCAGCCTTCCGCCCGGCACCACGCCGCCGTTCATCATCCAGTACAACGCCTCCAGCGTGCCGGTGCTTCAACTGGGACTTTCGGGGGAAGGTCTGGATGAGCAGCAACTGAACGACCTGGCGACCAACAATATCCGCACCCAGCTGGCCACCATCGAGGGCGCGCAAACGCCATTTCCGTACGGCGGCAAGCAACGCCAGATCCAGGTGGACCTCGACCTGCACGCGCTGCAGGCCAAGGGGCTTTCGCCGATCGATGTGGTCAGCGCCGTCTCCGCGCAGAACCTCATTGTTCCATCGGGCACCATGAAGGTGGACCGCTTCGAGTATGCGGTGGAGACCAATTCGTCGCCCTCGGTTGTGGATCGCCTGAACGATCTTCCCATCAAAGCCGTGAACGGCGCGGTGATCTACGTCCGCGACGTAGCCCACGTGCGCGACGGCTACCCGCCGCAAACCAACATTGTGCGCGTGGACGGCAAGCGCGCCATCCTGATGAGCATCATGAAAACCGGCTCGTCTTCCACGCTGGACATCATCAAGGGGGTTCAGGACAAAATTGCGGGCATCAGGGGACAGTTGCCGCCGCAATTGAAAATCAACGCCCTCTCAGACCAGTCGATCTTTGTGCGCGGCGCCATCAACGGCGTGGTGCGGGAGGCCATCGTTGCCGCCTGCCTGACGGCCATCATGATTCTGGTGTTCCTGGGCAGTTGGCGCTCGACGGTGATTATCGCGGTCTCGATTCCGCTGTCGATTCTCTGCTCGCTCACCATGCTCTACGTGCTCAAGGAAACGATCAACATCATGACCCTTGGCGGCCTGGCGCTGGCTGTCGGCATCCTGGTAGACGATGCGACTGTGGAGATCGAGAACATCAATCGCAATCTTGAGTCGGGCAAGGAGATTGAGCAGGCGATACTGGACGGTGCGGCGCAGATTGCCACGCCCGCGCTGGTTTCAACCCTGTCCATCTGCATTGTGTTTGTGCCCATGTTCTTTTTGAGCGGCGTGGCGCGCTATCTGTTTGTGCCCATGGCCGAGGCGGTGGTGTTCGCCATGCTGGCAAGCTACCTGCTGAGCCGCACCGTGGTGCCCACCATGGCCAAATATCTGCTCAAGGAGCACGACGACGCTCAAATCCATAAGAAGAGCGTTAGCCGCAATCCGCTGGTTCGCTTTCAACTCGGCTTCGAGTCGGGTTTCGCCAGGATGCGCCTCGGCTACCTGCGCCTGCTGACGCTGTGCGTGGACAACGCGCTTGTTTTTCTGATTCTGTTCACGCTGTTTGCGTTGGGCTCCGTGGGCCTGCTGACACCGCCGCTGGGGCAGGATTTCTTTCCCGCCGTGGACTCCGGCCAGTTCAAGATTCACGTTCGCGCCCGCACCGGCACGCGCATTGAAGAGATGGCCGCGCTCTGCGACCGCATCGACGGTTCGATTCGCAGCCAGGTCCCGGCCAAAGAGCTGGTCACCATTGTGGACAACATCGGCCTGCCTTATTCGGGTTTGAACCTGTCCTACTCGACCTCAGCCCCGATAGGTCCCGCCGACGCAGATATTCAGGTGCAGTTGACCGAGGATCACCATCCTACCCAGGAGTATGTGGAGAAGCTGCGCAAGGAATTGCCCCGCGAGTATCCCGGCGTTCTTTTTTATGAACTGCCGGTGGACATTGTGACGCAGATTCTTAACTTCGGCCTTTCCGCGCCGATCGACATCCAGGTTGTGGGTCCGAATCTCTACGGCAATCGCACCCTGGCGGAGCGCATGCTGAACGAGGTGCGCTATGTTCCGGGCGCGGCCGATGCGCGCATCCAGCAGCCTTTCGATCTTCCCAACTGGACGGTGAATGTGGACCGCACGCGCGCCCAGGCGATCGGACTGACGCAACAGAATGTGGCGCAGAGCCTGCTGGTGGCGCTCAGCGGCAGCTTTCAGACCACGCCCAGCTTTTATCTCGATCCCAATAACGGTGTGAGTTACAACGTGGCCGTGCAAGCGCCGCAATACCTGATCGAGTCGGTCTCCGACCTGCAGAGCCTGCCGGTGACGGCGGCCGCGCCTGCGCTGCCGCAAACCAATACGGCCTTCGCTCCGGGCGCTGCCCCCGCGGCTGCTCCAGGCGCTGCCTCCACCGGTGCGCCGGGCGCGCCTGCGCCGGAACAGATTCTGGGCAACCTGTCGACCATCGTGCCCGGAACCGAGCTGGGGGAAGTGAGCCACTTTGACGTGCAGCCGGTGCTGGATATCTACACCAACGTGGATGGAACCGATCTGGGCAGCGTGACGCGGGAGATGGACAAGATCATTGCCCGGCATGAGAAGAACGGCGAGGTTCCGCGGGGCTCGCACATTATCCTGCGCGGTCAGAGCGAGACGATGCGGAAGTCCTATTTCGGTTTGCTGGCTGGCCTTGCATTCTCCATTCTGCTCGTCTATCTGCTCATCGTGGTCAACTTCCAATCCTGGCTTGATCCGTTCCTGATTATCGCTGCGCTACCTGCGGCGCTTGCGGGCATCGCCTGGTTCCTGTTTCTCACCAACACGCGGCTCAGCGTGCCAGCACTCACGGGCGCCATTATGTGCATGGGCGTTGCCACGTCGAACTCCATCCTGGTGGTGACGTTTGCCCGCGAACAGTTGGAGACTCTGGTGGGCGACGCGCGGCGGGCGGCGCTGAACGCCGGCTTTGTCCGGCTGCGGCCGGTGGTGATGACCGCACTGGCCATGATTATCGGTATGATTCCCATGTCGCTGGGCCTGGGCGACGGCGGCGAGCAGAACGCGCCGCTGGGCCGGGCCGTGATTGGCGGACTGCTATTGGCCACCGTTGCCACGCTGTTCTTTGTTCCCACATTTTTTTCTGTCGTCCACGGTTGGCTAGAGGGCCGGAGCAAGGCGGCGCAGGGCACGGCGCGCGCCGGTACCATCGACGAGTTTGACGAGCTTTCGGAGTAGCTTTCAACATGACCAACGAAAACAAACCGAACACGCACGAAACACCGCAAACCGGGCACGGGACTCGGCCCGGCGGCGAGCACGATCACGAGGCAGCTCCGGAGCAGAAGCCGATCTCCGGCGGCAAGGCACTGGCAGGCGTGGCAATTCTTCTGCTGGTGGCAGCGTTGCTGGCGGCCTGGGGCTTGATCAACCGCAGGTCGGCCAATACTGTGCTGGCCAAACGCACCGATGAGCAGGCCGCGCCCTCGGTGATTACCGCGGTTCCAAAGCGCGGTGCGCCGGTGAATAGTTTCGTGCTGCCCGGCAACGTGACCGCGTACACCGATTCGCCGATCTTCGCGCGCACTTCAGGCTACCTGATCAAGTGGTACTTCGATATTGGCGCACGGGTAAAGAAGGACGCGCTGCTGGCCGAGATTTCGACCCCGGAGCTGGACCAGCAGGTGAGCCAGGCCGAGTCCCAACTGGCGACCGCCCAGGCTACCTCCAACCTGGCGCGCATCCAGGCCGATCGCTATTCCGGCTTGGTACAGTCCAACGCGGTCTCGCACCAGGACACGGATACGTTTGTCAACCAGGCGGCGGCCGCGGCGGCGGCGGTCAAGACGGCGCAGGCAAATGTGCAGCAACTGCGCGCGTTGCAGTCGTTCGAGAAAATCTATGCGCCGTTTGACGGCGTGGTGACCGCCCGCAACGTCGATACCGGGCAGTTGATCAACCAGGGAGCGGGAACGGAACTGTTCCACATGCAGGCCATTCAAACGCTGCGCGTCTATGCGAGCGTGCCGCAAATCTATTCGGCGAACCTGAAGCGCGGGCAGAAGATCGA
>PMOF01000301.1:8010-13492 GCA_003162495.1 Acidobacteriaceae bacterium | reverse complement strand
TGGGGCAGGGCAGCGTCCACTGAGACGCCGTGCTTGGCGCGCAGATCGTCTACCTTGCCGTGCTCGATGAACTGGTCGGGCCACGCAATGCGCACCACGGGGATCGCGAAGCCCATCTCAGAGAGAGCCTCAATCACCGCCGCGCCGAAGCCGCCCATCCTCACGTGATCCTCAAAGGTGACAAAGGCAGCCACGCGCCGCGCATAGACCTCAAGCATCTCGCGGTCCAGCGGCTTGATGAAGCGTGGATTGATGACTGCGGCGGAATAGCCGTCTCGCTCCAGGCGCCCGGCCAGATCCTTGGCCAGGGTCACCATGGGCCCCAGTCCAAGAATGGCCACGTCGGAGCCGTCCTGCAACACCTCAGCCTTGCCCAGCGGAATCGCCTGCGGCTCGGCCTTGCGGGCTACGCCGGTTCCCACTCCGCGCGGATAGCGAATCGCGCTCGGGCCCGGCAACCCGACGGCAGTCTTCATCATGTCGGCCAGTTCGTCCTCGTCCTTGGGGGCCATCAGCACGATCTCCGGAATGCCGCGCAGATAGCTGATGTCGAACAACCCATGATGCGTGGGACCGTCGTCGCCGGAGAGGCCGGCGCGGTCCATGCAAAACACCACCGGCAGTTTCTGCAGGCATACGTCGTGCACAATGGGATCAAATGCGCGCTGCAAAAACGTGGAGTAGATGGCGCAGACTGGACGATAGCCTTGCGTGGCCATGCCTGCCGCGAAAATGACCGCGTGCTCCTCGGCAATGCCGACATCGAAGTAGCGCTTGGGATGGTGGGGCCGAAACAGATCAAGCCCGGTGCCGTTGGGCATGGCCGCCGTGATGGCCACGATGCGTTTATCCTGGGTGGCCAGGTCCACCAGGGTGTCGGCGAAAACCTCGGCGTAGGTGGGCAGGCTGGTGGGCTTGGTGTTGCCGGTCTCCGGATCGTAGGGTCCCAGCCCATGGAATTTCTTTTGCCCGTCAAGCGCCGGTTGAAAGCCGCGCCCCTTTTGCGTGAGCACATGGAGAAGCACAGGCCGGTCCACCGTCTTGAGAAACTTGAAAGTCTCGATCAGCAACGGAAGGTTGTGGCCGTCAAGGGGGCCGAAGTATTCGAGGCCGAACTCTTCAAACAGCATCGAGGGCCAGAGCATGCCCTTGGCCGCTTCTTCGGCGCGGCGCACAACAGTCACGGCTGTCTTGCCTCCGAAGCGCTCGATGATGCGCTTGGCCGAGGCATGCAGATGCTGGTAATGTTCGTTGGTGACCACGCGATGGAAGTAGCGCGCGATGGCGCCCACGTTGCGGTCGATGGACCACTCGTTATCATTCAGCACCACGATCAGCCGTTTGGTCTGCTCCGCGATGTTGTTCAGCGCCTCGAACGAAATGCCGTTGGTAAACGCAGCGTCGCCGGCCACCGCAATCACGTGCTCCTTGCCGCCTGACAGGTCTCGCGCCACTGCCATGCCCAGGGCAGCGGAGAGCGCGGTGCCGGCGTGCCCTGCCCCATAACAATCGTGTTCGCACTCGGTGCGCAGCATGAAGCCGTTGAGTCCGCCCGGCTGGCGAATGGTCGCGAAGCGGTCAAGCCGCCCGGTGAGAAGCTTGTGAATATAAGCCTGGTGGCTGACATCGAATAGCAGCTTGTCCTCGGGAGTGTTGAAGACCGTATGCAGGGCCAGAGTCAGCTCCACCACGCCCAGGTTCGGTCCCAGGTGGCCACCGGTTTTTGACAGCGTATGAATGAGGAACTCGCGGATCTCTACCGCTAGTTCATCCATCTGCGTAAGGTTCAGACGTTTCAGATCGGCGGGCGAGTGGATGGTTTCCAGCAGTGTTCCCATGTACTTCCTTCTCCCGGGAAATTGCCGGGTTTCCCAACAACACCTCTCAGCTTTGACCGCGCCGCGCCGCGCAAGGAGCGCGAACTGGACCCATCTAAGTATACCAACACGGCGCATCGCCGGAACCTGAATGTTTAGACGGTTTTGTCCTGGCGTGGTGACCGCGGATTTAAGATTCGCCGCCATCAGCCCCGTCGCTGCCAACCCGTCGCCGGCGTTGTACGATTGCGATTAAAGAGTCTGCGAGGAGGACCGAACGTGCGCGCAAGCCGCAATGTGATCCTACTGGGATTGACAATGATGTTTTTGGGGGCTTCCCCCGCTGTTTACGGACAGTTGCCGGAGCCCGGTGCACAATCGGCCGCGCCCAATCCGCTCTCCGACACCACGGTGAATCCGGGCAAGATGCTGCTGTTCGACCTCGAAGCGCGGTTTGCCAAAGATGTGGCCCAGCGCGGCGGCGCAGCCTTTGCCGATTGGTTTGCGGAAGACGGGGTGGCCTTGGGCAACGGCGAGGCGCCGGAGGTGGGCCGGGCGGCCATCGCCAAATCCGCCCACTGGTCGCCCAAGGAGTACCAGCTCACCTGGACTCCCACGGAAGCCGTCATGGGACCCTCCGGCGATGTGGGCTACACCTGGGGACATTATGATGGTCATAGCACAGACGCCAACGGCAAGCCGGTCACCACCAGCGGCCGCTACATCACCATCTGGCGCAAACAGCCCGACGGAAACTGGAAAGTGGTGTTGGATGCGGGCAGCAATGAGCCGGTGTCTGGCGGGGATTGCTGCAAAGTAACCCCTGGCAACTGAACCAGGAAACAAAAATCAAGGCCGGACGGCTTGAGGCATCTGGTTCGGAGCGTTTTGCAAGTAACCATAGCAGCAGCGACCTAAGTAACCTTTGATTCCATTGTTGTTCCAACAAACTGGATTACTAAAGTGGCATACAAAACGGCTCGCGTCTGCCCCCTAAGTGTCAGAGTCAGCCCGAGCCCCTTGCTCGATACTTGAGGCTGGGTGTCTTTGCTTATGTGCGCGGCGCAGGGTCCACATATCGGGGAGCGCCAAAGCCCAGCGTTACGTTTGGGTTTTGACCTTTTTGACCGCGATCCGGACCCGGCTCTGGACGAGTTGACGGAGCTTGCCGCGGTGCTGTGCGGCGCCGATTATGCTTACACCGGTTGGATGGACCTTAACCGCTTGTGGTTCAAATCGCAGAGCGGTTTCAAGGCAGCCGACCAGCCTCGTGCATCCACCGCCTGCCAGTGGATGCTGGAGCAAGGCAATTCCCTGCTGATAAGCGATACGCGAAAAGAGCCGCGCTTCCCCAAGGAAGGCATTCCGCTGGTGGGCGCACAGCCGTGCCGTTCCTATGCCGGAACACCTCTGATTACAAGTTCCAACCAGATTGTCGGCACCCTTGCAGTGCTGGCTCGTGAACCAGACAAGTTCAGGCAGGAACACCTCGTCCTTTTGGAGATTCTTGGCCGCCAGGTCATTACGCGTCTGGAGCTGTACCGCAATATCCGTTCGGAGGCACGGGCGCAGAAGTCCAGGGAACGAACCGAGAACGCGCTGACCACCGAGCGATTCTTCGTTGCCGGCACGCTGGACTCCATTCCATTCATCGCTGCCCTGCTGGACACATCCGGCCGCATGGTGCGGTTGAATTACCCCTTCATGCAATTGACGGGGTTCAGCCAGGCCGATGCGGCGGGCCAGCCTTTTATCCAGGACGTTCTGGAGGAAGAAGATCAGGTCTGGGCCCAGGACAAGTTACAGGAAGCCAATAGCGGAGAGGTCTCTGGCCCGCACGAGACAGGGTGGCGGATGCGCGGGGGCACCGTTCGGCGCGTAAGTTGGACCCTTCGGCCTCTGCCTGGACCCAACGGCGAGATCCAATACCTGATCGTGAGCGGTCAGGATGTGACCGAGCAGCGCGAGGCGGAGATGGCGCTAATCTCCAGCGAAACGCGCTACCAGCAGTTGGTCGAGAACAGCCTCGGTTTCCTCTTCACATGCTCGCTCGAGGGACGGCTTACCTCGCTGAATAGCTTTACAGCGGAGACGCTGGGTTATCGCGCTAAAGCTTTGACCGGGCGTAACGTTTCAGACTTACTGGATGCCAACGGAGCGCAAACGTTTGAGGAGTGCCTGCACGCCCTGGAATATCAGGAGGAGTGGCAAGGCTCTTTATCCCTTCGCCGCAGTGACGGAGTCTATCGCCGCATCGCCTTTCGCAGCCGCCGCATGGAGCTGCCCGGCGAGCGGCCTTTTGTACTGAATCACGGCATCGATGTGACTGAACAGCACGAGGCCGAGGAGGCGCTGCATCTGGCCACTCGCCAACGCGAGTTGATCCTCGAATCGGTGGGCGACGGCATCTATGGCATGGATCTCGATGGCCGTGTGTCCTTCGTCAACCAGGCTGCCGCCCAGACGCTGGGTTACACGCCCGAAGAGTTGTCCGGGCGCGATGTGCATGAGGCCATCCATCACAGCTACGCCGACGGGACTCCCTACCTCAAGGCCGCCTGCCCGATTGTCCGGGCCATGCATCGCGGAAAGGCGATCCGCATGCGGGACGAAGTTTTCTGGCGCCAGGACGGCACTTCGATTCCGGTCGAATACAGCGCCAGCCCGCTCATCGAAGACGGACGGCTCTGCGGAATGGTTGTGGCGTTTCAGGACATTTCCGAGCGTCGCCGCCTGGAGCGCATGAAAGACGAATTCATCTCCACGGTGGGCCACGAACTTCGGACTCCGCTGACCTCGCTGCGCGCCGCGCTGGGGCTTATCTCTGTCGGCTCTCTCGACAACCGGCCCGAAAAGCGCAATCAGTTGGTCGACATGGCCATCGGCAACTGCGACCGGCTAGTGCGCCTGGTCAATGACATCCTGGACTTCGATAGCGTGGAAAAGGGAAAGCTGCAGTTGCACCGCCAGCCTGTTGAGGCAGCTCACTTGCTGCGCCGGGCCGGCGCCGCGGCGCTGGGCGCAGCGAGTCCCGTCCAAATCAGCTTTATCATTGATGCCGCGCCCGCCACCGTTCTGGCCGACGAAGATCGAATCTTCCAGGTCCTCAGCGAGCTGATCGGCAACGCCATCAAGTTCTCACCGCCAAAGAAACAGATTCACCTGGCCGCGGAGCACACCAGCGCAATCGAAGTATGCTTCGTCGTCGAGGACGAGGGCCGAGGCATCGCCCCGGAAAAGCTGGAGCGCATCTTCGATCGTTTTCAGCAAGGCGACGCCTCTGACACCCGCGCCCTGGGCGGCACCGGCCTGGGCCTGGCGCTTTGCCGCAGTATCGTTGAGCAGCACGGCGGCCGCATCTGGGCTGAAAGCAAGGCCGGCCACGGCAGCCGCTTCCTGTTCACTCTGCCCGCCGCCGCCAATAGTCCACGGTAGCGGAATGTTGCGCGCCAGTTCGCTTTGATTACAGTCTCTGCACAAGACAAACCTGGCGTTGTCAATCTCGAGCGGAAGAGTTTGCGCAGGTTGGCACAGTCTTGCTGATTTTCGTGCGGATCCACTTACGCGACGAACCAGTTCCATTGCTCTTCAGTGAGCGGCACAACCGAGAGGCGGCCGATGAGCACCAGCGGAGAATTTTTGAAGAGCGGTTCCGCTTTGATCTC
>PMOF01000301.1:0-7964 GCA_003162495.1 Acidobacteriaceae bacterium | reverse complement strand
TTTCGTCCCCCGCTTCATTTCGCGCAGATGCTTCACCGCGGTGGGATTGGTGACTCCGTCCCACACGGTTTCCTTGTCGCGAAGGAAATCGTCGAAAGAGTAGACGTCGGGCTCAGTCTTGAAGAGGAAGTTTGCCATGCGGCTTCCATACTAAGCGAAAGGCGGCGGATTGGGAAATGGCAAACCGCCGCCTTCCGGTTGCAACGGCCGCCACTAACCGTGGTGCTCGCCTGAACAGCACCCGCCAACCTTTTCAGGTTGCACATAACTTTGCGTTGGATCGACGAAATAGCCTTGATCGTACCTATCATGGTGGCGAACCCAGGCCATGCTGAAAGCCAGGCCTTCTTCGTCGCGGCCCTTCGGCATGTGGTCGAGGAAGTTATAAGCGCCGACAAAAATATCAAGCCCGCGCGCATAACTCGAGTAAGTGTGAAAGATATCTCCGCTTGCGTCCTTCTTGAATACGCTCAGCCCCGGACCTTCTTCGCTGGGAAACTCCGTCAACTCGTAGTTGTAGTAGACCTTTCCCTTCCCCCGCTCCTCCGCGGTGAACGACACGTGATAGTCGTAATTGAAATCGCTGCCGAACGAGGAAACCCAGTGAAAGCGCCAGCCCATCCGCTTCTTGAAGGCCGCAATCTCCGCCATCGGCGCGCGTGAAACCACCGCCAGCGTTACATCGCGATTAGCCAGGTGGATGGACGGGCCGTCGAAATGATCGGCCAGATACGAGCAGCTCGGGCAGCCTGCGCTCCACCCCGGACCGAACATGAAGTGATAAACAACGAGCTGGCTGCGTCCATTGAAAAGACTGGCAAGCGTCTCTTTCCCGCTAGGCCCTTCGAAAACATATTCCTTATCGACCTTTTCCCAGGGCAGTTCGCGGCGCTGCCGGCTCAGTTCATCGCGAAGCCGTGTAAACTCCTTTTCCTTGGCGAGAAATTCCTTGCGCGCGTCGATCCACTCCGATTGCGAAACGACTTTTGGATGTGCAAGTTCTGTCATGCTGCTAGACATGGTGATCCTCCTTTGGCGTGTTTGAGTGCAGGCCGGTTGTTGTCTTTCCGTTTGCGGATTTCTTGAGAACAACTGCGGCGAGGCCGCCGGTCGAAACGGCGCTCGCGGCGATCAACGCCGCCGTTGCAAAACACATGGGACACATAGACGCCTCCCCTTCGATGCGCCGAGTTTCTTCGCATTGGGCGACCGCCGTTATCGGGCTTCGGCGGCATTGCGGGTGCGTTCCAACATCCACGCCCAGCCTTTGTTTACGCCGCCTTTGTGATCTTCCTGGATGAATCCAAACGCCATATGCCGGAAGGCAATCATGGTTCCACCGTCCACTTCGGTCAGCCGGTATTGCACGTTGGAGCTAAAAGGATACGATGCAAACAACGGGCCGGTGAATTCAAGCAGCGTCGGCCGCTTGATGGCTTGCACATGGCCCCACAGATGGCCATTGTTGTCTCCCAGGTCGCGGTACCATCGTCCTCCCGGCCACGGTTCGATCTTCATCGGCAGAGGCCTGCCCTCAGGGGTCGAATTCGCTGGACCTATCTGTTCGAGCAACGCGTCGAAGGTCACGGCCAGGGACGCCTTGACATGGACCTCCTGAGAGATATTCAGGGTCAGATTCTCTATTGTCATCGCAGTCTCAATCATGGTTTCTCCTTGGGGTTTATGGGATCAAAATCGGAATTCAACTTGGTCATCTTTTCCTCTGCCCGCTTTTTGACGCTCAGCAACTGGTGCTGCCAATAGCGCTCGAAGGTGCCCGCCCATTCGTGCAAGGGCCGGATGGCCTCGGCGTTGGTCCGATAGAACTTGTGGCGGCCCTCGCAGCGCACCCGCACCAGGCCCACTCGGCGCAACACGCGCAGATGCTTGGACACAGAAGGTTGGTCAAGGCTCAGCGTTTCCACGATGTCGCCGACCGGGCGCTCGCGCAGCGCGAGATAACTCAGGATTTGCCGCCTGCGCGGTTCGGCTACGGCGTTGAACGCGTCGGAAGTGGTGGCGGCTCGGGGCATGAAAAAAACAATACATACTTATATGGGAATATGTCAAGCGGAATCTTCACCCTGGGGTATTTTTTAAGATTAATTGCCATTTATCTCACTCAAACCCGCACCCCTAAGGCGCGACCAGGCCATTCCCAGGGGCTACTCCACATCTGCCCAGTTATCCTCCGGGTCGCGGTCGATGAGCTTGCTGTAGGGGTCAATAGCGGCGCGGGTGGGCGGTTGGTCGACGATGAACGTGAACGTGGTGCGCGGCTGGGTGATCCACACCTTCTCCGTGTGCAGCGGCTGTTCGCTGTTCTTCTTGCCTTTGAAAACCCCCACTTCGATCAAGTCGTGGATGGGAATCTGGGTCTCCGCGCCTTCGCCGTTGGCCCGCATTTTGCGCGCGTCCACCACCAGCGTGACTTTGTACTTGTGGTCCGCGGTGGGCTCCACTTTGGCGGAGACGGCCTTGTTGTCGTAGAGCGTAATGGTCTCAAACATGTCGGTGATCATGTATTGCAGATCGGGCGGGGTCTGCTTGCGCAGCGCTTCGACCAGGCCGCGCGTGTCCGGATAGGGCGGCCCGTTCATCTTCCACTGCTCGAGGAACTCCTTGAGCGCTGCGTTCAGCTTGTCTTCGCCGATGGCGTCGGAGAGCGCGTAAAAAGCCATCGAGCCTTTCTGGTACCACACGTAAGGCTCATTCTGCACCAGCACCAGCGGCGGCTCATGGCGCACTTCGCCGGCCCGTCCGCGCAGATAGCCGTCGAGCTCATGCTTGAGAAATCGGCGCATCTGCGCATCGCCGTACTTGTGCTGCATCACGCGCAGCGCGGAGTATTCGGCCAGGCTCTCGGACATCATGTTGGAGCCTTTTTCATAACCGCCCACAAGCTGGTGGCCCCACCATTGATGCGCCAGCTCGTGTGCGGTCACGAACCAGGTAAAGTCGATGTCGTCCGGATGCTCAAGGCGGCCGATGAAGCCGATGGCCTCAGAGTAGGGAACCGTGTTGGGAAACGATTGGGCGAAGGTGCGGTAGCGGGGAAACTCGATGATGCGGAACTGGTCGAACTGATACGGCCCATAGTTAGTCGTGTAGTAATCGAGGCCGGCCTTGGCCGCGCCCATCATCTTATCCAGGTCGTAAGTGTGCGAGGGCAGGTAATAGATCTCGAGCTTCACGTCATGCCATTGGTCGCGCTTGACGGCGTAGTTACCGGAGAGATAACTGAAGAAGTCCTGAATCCTTGTCGATCCCATGCTGTATTCAAAGTAGCGGCGTCCGTTTACCTGCCATTCGCGCTTCAGGTCGCCGGGCGAAATGGCGATCTGGCCGGGCGAGGTGCTGACCACGGAGTGATACGTGACAAAGTCAGAGTCGGGACCGAAGAGGTCGGTGTTCATGCCATAGGCGTCGCCGCGGTCCGGCAGTTCCTCCTGGGGGCCAAGCTTTTCTTCGCGGCGGCGCACAGGATTGTCGAGTTCGCGCCCTGGGTCGTAACCAAGCTGGGGGAAGTAATCCCGATCGAAGAAGGTGCCGTTATAGGCAAACTCCGGCTGCTCGTTACTGTTGCGAAAGCCGGGATTTTGATAGCCGCACTGAAAGTGAATCTGGATCGATTCCTTGGGCGCGAGCGGCGTGGCCAGATGATAGATCCAGAAGCCATGCTTCGAGTCGCTCAGTGTTAAAGTGGCCGGGCGGTCAAAGGTAATTGCCTTAAGCGACTTCCGGCCATTAGTCACATAGATATCCTGAATGGGATTGCCGCTCTCGTTGACTGCGGTGTATGTGCCGGTCGAGTCAAAGCTGCGATTTTCAGGGTAGATGTTCACCGCGGTATCGACACCGATGATTTTGGGAATCGGAGCGCGCTCGTATTTCTTGTAGAGCTTCTCGTAGTCGGCCTGCAAGTCCCGATTGTCCCGATCGGTGAGGAACGGATTGAGGACATGAGTGTTGTAGTAGTACCACGCGCCGCTGCCGATAGCGGCAAGCAACGGGAGCGCAAGAAGCACCGAATACGCCGGAAGAGCCTGCCGGGCGGCACGGAGCCGCGCGCGCAGACCGGTGTCAGCACCGCGCCGCGCCAGCAGGCTGGCCAACACGCCGAGAAAGACCGCCCAGGCAAGCCAGTAAAGCGTGGACCAGAGAAGAGGCTGGACGAAGTGGCCGTACCCGTTCATGTCGGAGTAGGTGTAGGGCACCACATCGCCGTAGAGATAAGCGCGGTCGCTCAGACCCGCGGTATCCAGAATGATCGAGAACAGGAAGACGCCGATGACGATGCCGTGGCCGATGAATTTATTGGAAACGATGGTTTGCACAAAAAAGGCGAGCAGCGCAAAGATCATGATCTGCGAAAAGACGACCAGGTAAAGCTCCTCGGCGTATTGGGCAAGCTCGAAGTGATAGTAGCCGCCCAGAATCTGCGAGACGATTCCGCATATCAAGATCAATGTGAGCAGAAAGAACTCGGCAGCGCCCAACGCCACAAGCTTGCTGAGGGTATCGATCCATCCGCGGAACGGCAGGGCATCGTGGATCTGATCGAAGTGGGTATCGCGCTCGCGCCAGATCAACTCTCCGGCATACATGGTGGCCACGATATAGAGCAGCAGGGGAGCGATGCCTTCCACGGCTTGCAACATCAGGTAAGTGACGGGCCAGACATTGGAGTCGTTTTGCTCTCCGGCAAAGTGGCCGTTGGTTAACGAGGTGACAACCATCACGAAGGTGATGGCCCAGAAGGGAATTTCGCGGAAGATATTGCGGAAGTAAATCCGCGAGAGCGAAAGAAACTGCTGCATGCCGGTGGCGAACGAGAACCGCGTGAGGACCGAGGGCAACAGGTTATGAAAGCGCGGTGCGGGCGGCGCGGTAGATTCCTGGTCTACCTTTTTCTGTTTTCTGCTGCGGCGAGCCGTGAGCGCCTCCGCCGACATGGGGAAGAGCAGATAAACCGCCGCGAGGGCTGTTGCGCCCACCGAGCACCACACCACGCGGTTCCATAGGAACATGCCCTTGAAAGGCATCCAAAGCGTGTTCTGGTCAGATACGGTCCAGTAACGAGTGATGCTGCGGAACAACAACAACCCCACTGGATCAAAGACCGAAGGCCAGTAGGTGTTGAGGCTGCGTGTTTGCGTCACCGAGATCAGACCGATGAGATAGACCGCAAACAGCACCACGCCCTGCAGGTAGACCACAATAATGCGGCGTGTCAACGCGGCCACCAGAAAGAAGATGGAGCCGAGAAAAAAGACCTGCGGAACAATGATGACGGCGTAATGATAGCCAAGCATTGCCAGGTTGATGGGAGCCAGGCGGGTGTGATCAACCCAGGGTGCGAAGGAGCCCAGGATCTCGCCCACGGGAATGCCCGCAAAGATGAAAAGCGTGGTAACCAGAGACCCCGCCCACCGTCCGCCCAGATAGGCAAACTTGCCAATGGGCTTGGTAAAAATCATCTGATAGGTATCGCGCTGGAAATCGCGAAGGATCGACGTGCCAAAGATGGCGGCCATCACGATGGAGCCGAAAAAACAGAACTGGAAGTCGAAAAGCTGTGTGACGGAGGGGCCGTTGACGAACACTTTGCCGGGAGGCTGGGTGTAGTTTGAAGCGCCCACAAAGAGGAACGTGAGCAGCACCCACAACCCAAAAAAGCAATACGTGGAGATGCTCTTGAGGCGGAGCTTGATCTCGAAGAATAGAAATTCCAGAAACATGAGCGCTGTCTCCTTGCGGCCGCTTAGTTGATTTGCGTCGAGTTCAGAGTCAGGAAGTAGACATCTTCAAGAGCAGGGTCAACCGGGCGGAACCTGTCGCCGGGCGCGGAGTCGGAATGAATGCGAATCTCATGCGCGCCGCCGAGCAGCTTGGTGGAAACCACCTTAAACTGCGACGAGACGGCGGCAAACTCTTCTTCGCTCTGCACCAGGGTGCTCCAGATGCCGCCGCGAAGGCGCTCCAGCGTCTCTTCCGGCGCGCCTTCCAGCACCAGTTGCCCGTTGCTGATGATGGCCATGCGGGGGCACAGTTCGCGCACGTCTTCCACAATATGCGTGGAGAGGATCACGATCACGTCGCGCGCCAGTGAACTGAGCAGGTTGAGGAAACGGTTGCGCTCGGCAGGGTCCAGGCCCGCAGTCGGCTCGTCCACAATAATGAGTTTGGGATTGGCAAGCAATGCCTGGGCAATGCCGAAGCGCTGTTTCATGCCGCCTGAATAGGTGCTCAACGCTTTCTTGCGCGCATCCCACAGGTTGGTCTGGTGCAGCAGCGCGTCCACAATCTCTTTGCGCTCCCCTGAATTGTGGATGCCTTTCATCACTGCCAGGTGGTGCAGCATGTCGGTCGCCGAGATGCGCGGATAGACGCCGAATTCCTGGGGAAGATAGCCCAGTTGGCGGCGCACTTCGTCCTTGTTGGCCACCACATCCAGACCGTTGAGCAGTATCTGCCCAGAGTCCGGATCCTGAAGCGTGGCGATGGTGCGCATCAGCGTGGATTTGCCTGCGCCGTTCGGTCCAAGCAAGCCAAACATGTTATTGCCGATGGTCAGGCTCAGGTTATTCAGGGCTTGAACGCCGTTGGGGTAACGCTTGGAGAGTCCGCGGATTTCAAGTGGCAAGGGCTCGCTCCTTCAGGAAGATCGTTTGGCTGCCGGAAAAGGAATTAGGAGGTTCCTGGGAATCTTAACGCAGAATGGAGGCGGAAAGTTCAGGAAAGCGAGCGAAATAAGATGCGGCGCGGCGGCCTCTTTCAAAAGAAAAGCCCCCGCGGGGGAGGCGGGGGCCTGATGAGTGTCGAGATTCCCAAGCCTCAAATTCCAGACCCGGGGCGCCCCAAGGGCGGTTGCGCGAGCCTTAGTTACTGAAGAGCAGGATGCCGGCGGCTTTCTCGTCGGTCACAGATTCGTCAGCCACTATGGGGCGGTAAAAGAGCTGGTTGGCGTTCAGATAGACCTCGAGGAAGGCCGGCCGCTCGGTGATTTTTCCGGCGATCAGGGCTTCGGACAAGGGGTCCTCGACATAGCGCTGCAGGGCGCGGCGCAAGGGGCGCGCACCGTAGCTGCGGTCGACGAGGGTCTTTTCGAGAATCCACTTCTTGGCTTCCTCGGTGACCGAGATGGTGATGGACTTCTGAGCCAGATTGGCGTTTAAACTCTGGACGAGCAGTTCGACGATCTGGATGAGGTCGGCATCCGACAACGACTGGAAGAGGATGACTTCGTCGAGGCGGTTGAGGAACTCGGGGTTGAATGTCTTCTTGACCTCCTGCTTGACCAACTCCTCCACCTTGTCGGAGACAATGTCTTCGCGGTCGCTCTGGAAGCCGAGCCCCTGCTTTTTCATCAGGTGGCGTGCGCCGATGTTCGAGGTCATGATGAGGATCACGTTCTTGAAGTCGACGGTGTTGCCCAGGCCGTCGGTCAACTGGCCGTCCTCAAAAACCTGGAGCAGAATGTTGAAAACATCGGGGTGAGCCTTCTCGATTTCGTCGAGCAGGACCACGGAATAAGGCGAGCGCTTCACGCGTTCGGTCAGTTGGCCGCCTTCCTCATAGCCCACGTATCCCGGAGGCGATCCGATCAGCTTGGAAACGGAATGCTTCTCCATGAACTCCGACATGTCGAACCGGATGAGAGCCTTGTCAGAGCCGAACAGGAAGTTGGCCAGGGTGCGTGCCATCTCCGTTTTGCCCACGCCGGTGGGGCCGAGGAAAAGAAAACTGCCGATGGGCCGGTGCGGTGATTTGAGGCCGGCGCGGGAACGGCGTATGGCGCGAGCGAGGGCGCTGATGGCCTTCTCCTGCGAGATGACGCGCTTGTGCAGCTCTTCTTCCACGCGCAGCAGCTTCTGCGTCTCTTCTTCCTTGATGCTGGTCACCGGCACGCCGGTCCAGCGGCTGACCACATCTTCAATGTCTTCGCGGCCCACAATGCCGGC
>PMOF01000257.1:7412-16456 GCA_003162495.1 Acidobacteriaceae bacterium | reverse complement strand
GAAATCGGCCTGCTCAAAGCCGTTGGAGCCACAAAGCGCAGCATTCTCGCACAATTTTTCTGGGAGGGCCTGTTGCTGACCGGCATCAGCGGACTGATTGGCATTGCGGTCTCCGCGGGCTTTATGGGCCTGCTGCAGACGTTTCTGACCGGCAAGATGCCGGGCTGGGATCCTCCGCGGCTGGTACCGTGGTCGGCGGGTCTGGCCATGGGGGCGCTGGTCCTCAGCGGTGTCGCCGCAGGGCTTTATCCGGCCAGCAAGGCGGCCGCGCTCGATCCGATTGAGGCATTGCGCAGAGAGTAGAAGCTTGAGGCTGACTTATGTTGAAGGACATTGTTGGGCAGGCCTGGGAGGCGATGGTTTATAACCGGCGCCGCACCGCAATCACCATGATCGGCATGGCGTGGGGCATTGCCACGGTGGTGCTGCTGCTCGCCTACGGCGCAGGCTTCAGTCGCGCCATTCAGGCCATCTTCGCGCAGTGGGGCACCAACATCATCGGCACCTTCTCCGGCCGCACCAGCGAACAAGCCGGCGGAGACAAGGCGGGCGTGCTGGTCCGTTTCACCATGGACGACGTAGATCGCCTGACCAGCGCCATTCCCAGCATCTTCCATATCTCGCCCGTGGTGCAGAAAGACCTTCCCGTGCAGAACGATCTGCACACCTATACGTGGACCGTGAACGGGGTCCGTCCCGTGTTTCAGGACATCTGGAAGCTGGACACGGATCAGGGTCGCTTTTTCAACGGAGCGGAGGACGACCAGCGTGCCCATGTGTGCGTCATCGGGTCCGAGGCCAAGACCAAACTCTTCTCCGGCGGCTGGGCGCTGGGCGAGACCATCCGTCTCAACGGCGAGTTGTTCACTGTGATCGGCGTGCTCAGCCCGAAGATGCAGGAGGGCGAGAACAGCGACCGCAACCGCCAGATCTACGTGCCCTTCAACACCATGAGCGACCTGAAGGATACGAAATACCTCGACGGGATTTGGTTCAACTATATCGGTGACAATGAGCAGGCGGAGAAGAGCCTGCGTGAGACACTCGGCGCGGCGCATCATTTCCGCGCTTCCGATCACCGCGCAATCTACGTTGCGAACCTGATGACGGAGTTGCACCAGTTCTCGATTCTCTCTCTCTGCCTGCAGGTCCTGCTCTCCATGGTGGGCGCGCTCACCCTGGGCATCGCGGGCATCGGCCTGATGAACATCATGCTGGTGGCCGTGCAGCAGCGCACCCGCGAGATCGGCGTCGAGAAAGCGCTGGGGGCGCGCAAGCGGCATATTCTGTTGCAATTTCTGTCTGAGGCGCTCGTGATCACAGGCGTGGGCGGCGTGTGCGGCATCGCGCTGGCGTACCTGGTTTCGATCCTGGTGGGGAGCATCACGTTTTACAGCGCTCTGGCGCAACACGCAGACGCGGCAGACATCCGCCTCATCATCTCTCCAGCGTCGGTGATTGTGGCCACCGTGATTCTGGCCATCACCGGGCTGATCAGCGGCATGATTCCGGCCATCCGCGCCGCCAACCTGGATCCCATTGAGGCGCTCAGGTACGAGTAGAGCAGTGAGCAGGGACTAGGGACTAGGGAACAGGGAATAAGCCTTATACCGGCGGCAAGCCGTCTACCACTGGCACACCGGCGGGCGGCGTGAAGTGGAATGTGTCGGTCGGAACCGGCGCGTTGGGCACTTCGCCGGTGAAAGTAAATCGAGTCAGCGCGCCGTCTGTCTCTTCAATGTCAATGCCTGTGATGGTTCCATCCGCCGCCACCGTAAGCGTGAGACGGCTGACGCGCTGTTCCTGCCCTTTGGGTTGACCGGTCAACGTGAAGCGGCCCCCGCCGATGTCTGCCACCTTCAGGCCGCTCAATTCTTTTTCGATCTCGGTGTGGCCCAGCATAAACCGCAGCGGCGAGCGCAGATCGTCCAATTCTTTTGCAGGAATGCGCTGCACCTGCGCGTCGCCCAACGAATAGAACCAGGCGTATTTGCCGTCAAGCAGAAAAAGCTTGCCGGCCGGCTGGCGATAGTCCCACTTCATGCGGCCGGGCTTCATCATCGTCAGCGTTCCGCTCTCGCTGCGCTGAATGCCCATGCCCTCATAGCTCTCGGTAAATCCGGCCCGGAGCGAATGCAGTTGGTTGTAGTGTCGATCGACGCGCTGGGCCAGGTCATGCGCGGAGGGCGCTTGCGCGCCGGAGAGTGCGCAAGCGGCAAGCAACATTCCGGCGCAAGCAGCAAGCAACATTCCGGCGCGAAGCTCTATCACAGCCGCACGAAGCGGCAGGGGTTTGGCGGCGCTCATTGGCCCAGGGGCTGGGTGCAGTTGGTGCCGCCGGCGGGGTCAAACTTGATGACCCCGTACTGATCGCTGCAGAAGCCCCGATCCCCGGTCTTGCCCACCGTCTGCGGAACCGCGGTGATCACATAGCTGTTGTAGCGGTCCACGCTGTTCACCGTCACTTTGTCCTTGCAACTGACCGTGAAGATGTAGCCGGACTTGAAGCCGGAGGTCAGGTCTCCCTGGAGAATCTGCGAAGCGGCCGCCGAAGGAGCGCCGGCGCTGGGCTCGCCGCCCAACGCGGGCAGCGTGCACGCAAAGCCGTTCGAGGGATAGGTGGATTCGTACTGGATCTCCGCCTTGGTGATGGTCTGCACGGAGTTGATCGCCGAGAGGTCGTCGGCTTTTTTCTTCAAGGTGCCGACGGTGGGAATGGCAATCAGCATCAGGATGGCGATGATGGCCATCACGATCAGCAGTTCCATGAGCGTAAAGCCGTTGGGCAGCTTAGAGCGTTTGGGCTCTCCGGAGCGGTCGGCGAACAGGGTTCCCTGGGCGCCGCGGCGGCCAGAAAAAAGCAGTTGCTTGCAATTCATGGGATCAAGTGCCTCACAGAGCAGACGGAAACGCGCCGGCCCTTCCGACAAAATGCTACAACGTACAGACGCGGAAGGGAAATGGGACGCTCGGAAATGCAGGGGATAGGGAACAGGGACTAGGGAACAGGGACTAGGGACTAGGCCTGACTGCGCTGCGAAATTTGCGAGATCGCGTGATACTGCAAGCTATTCCCTGATCCCTTTTCCCTGTTCCCTGTACTTCAACACACCAGCCTCTTGCGGCTCAGCTTCACGCCGTCCAGGCGGCCTAGCAGGGTGACCGCGATGCGATTGGGATCGAACAGGCGCTGGGCCATGGTTTGCACCTGCGCGGCGTCCACCTCATCGATGCGGGCAATGACCTCATCGACTGTGAGGAAATTATGGAAGTACATTTCCTGCCGGGCCAGGTTGGCCATGCGCGAGTTTGAGCTCTCCAGGCCCAGCAGGATGTTGCCCTTCAACTGATCTTTGGCGCGGGTCAGTTCTTCCACGCTCAGCAACTCTTCCTTCAGCTTGCGAAACTCGACCAGAATCAGGTCCACCACTTCAAGAGCTTTGCCCGCCGACGTGCCGGCATACACCAGCAGCGTTCCCGTATCGCGATAGGGGCTCAGGTCGGAGTAGATCGAGTAGACCATGCCCCGCTCTTCGCGAATGGTTTGAAAGAGCCGGGAACTCATGCCGCCGCCCAGCACGGTGTTGAGAATCAGCGTGGCATAGCGGTTGTCGTCGGTGACAGGCGGCGCGGGCACGCCCATGCAAATCTGCACCTGTTCCAGAGACTTTTTATTGCGCAGCACAATCCGGGAACTGGCTTCCGGCGCGGACAGTTCGTGCAACGGCTGGCCGTCAGCCAGCCCGGAGAACTTGCCCGCAACCGCTTCGGCAAACTGATCGTGGTCCAGGTTACCCGCGGCGGAGATCACCATGTTGCCGGCGTGAAAACGGTCGCCATGATAAGCAAAGAGCTTTTTCTGATCGAGCTGCTTCACCGTCGCCGTGGTGCCTAGAATGGGCCAGCCCAGCGGATGGTCTTTCCAGAAGCTCTGCGTGAACAGCTCGTGCACCAGCACGTCGGGGTTGTCTTCGTCGATCTTGATCTCTTCCAGAATCACGCCGCGCTCGCGCTCAATATCCGTTGCGGCAAACACCGGATTCAGCACCAGGTCGCTCAGTACATCCAGAGCGATGGGCACGTGGTCGGATAGCGACTTCACGTTGAAGCAGATCGTTTCCTTGCCGGTGAAGGCATCGAGGTTGCCGCCGATGGAATCCATCTCGCGGGCAATTCGTTGCGCGGTGCGGGAGCGGGTGCCTTTGAAGAGCATGTGCTCCACAAAGTGGGAGATGCCGTTGGTCTCGGCAGGTTCGCAGCGGGAGCCGGACTTGATCCACACCCCCATGGCCACCGAACGCAGATGATCCATGCGCTCGGTCAAGACAATCAGGCCGTTCGGCAATACAGTACGGCGAAGGTTTCGCTCAGTAGTCGTCACACTCATTCGATTCGATTGTAGGGCACTTCGGCTCACCCGGTATGTTGCGGNNCCCGCATTTTGAATGGTTTGCTGGCGAGAGCGCGGCATGCGGGGCAGAGATGCTCTATCCTGAGCTAGTTGTGACCGAGAACCGCCGCCAATTCGTCCGTTTGGAACCAGCCGATCCGGCCATGGACAGCCCGGCACCACTCTTCGGTTTGGATGCAAATGCGCTGGCGGCACGGATGGGGTCTGCCGGCGAACCCGCATGGCGTGGCGGGCAATTGGCAGAAGCTATGTATCGTCAGCGACTTACGGACATAAATGAAATCACCACATTACCCAAGCCGTTGCGTCAGCGGCTGGCAGGCGAGGGCTGGCAGGTGGGTCGGCCTCGGATTGCCCAGGTCTTCCAATCGGTTGATGGGACGGAGCGATACCTGGTTGAGGGGCAGGGCGCCGGGCAGGAAGGTCAGACGGTGGAAACTGTCTGGATGCCCGAAGGCGACGACGGCGAAACCGGCGACGGAAGCGAGCCGGACGAAACGGGCGGACCTGAAAAGGACGGACCCGAGAAAACCTGGCGCCGCGCGACCATATGCGTTTCCAGCCAGGTGGGCTGCGCCGTCAATTGCCAGTTCTGCTTTACCGCCAAACTCGGCCTGCAGCGCAACCTAAGCGCCGGCGAAATTGCAGGGCAGGTGATCGCGGTGTTTGCACGCCACGGCGTCGAAGTGGGCCGCGACCGCGTGAACCTGGTTTTCATGGGCATGGGCGAGCCGTTCCTTAACTATGACAACTTCATGGGAGCGGTGCGGCTGCTGGTGGATGAGGTGGGACTGAGTCCACAACGCATGACCGTGTCTACGTCCGGGATCGTGCCCGGCATCGAGCGGTTTGCCGAGGAGCCGGCGAACCTGCGGCCCAAGCTGGCCATCAGCCTGAACGCGCCCAACGACGAGATCCGGGAACAGATTATGCCCATCAACCGGAAATGGCCGATCGAAGCAGTGATGGACGCAGTCCGCCTGGTGAAGCTGCGCCCGCGCGAGCGGGTCACCTTCGAATACGTGCTGCTGGGTGGAGTGACCGATCGGGCCGAACACGCAGCGGAGGCTGCCCGCCTCGTGCGTCGCACCGGTTTGCCGGCCAAGGTCAACCTGATCGCGTGGAACCCTGGCCCCGGAATTCCATACACGATGCCACTGCCGGAGGCAGTGGAGGCATTTCGCGCGAATCTGGCGGGGGAGGGAATTCCGACTTACCTGCGGCGGCCGCGTGGGCGCGATATCTATGCCGCCTGTGGGCAACTCAAGCGGACGGTGGAGGGCTGAAGACACACATCTCAAAATCGAGATGTGGGGCACCCGGCATTCAATACTATGCGGCGGCTCGGTCAACCACTTCAAGCACAGTCCCTTCGATTTTTTGCAGATAGGCGACAATCTCAAAAAGGTTCTTCGCCTGCGGATTGCCTGTCGCGCTGAACATCCGCATGAGCACCTTGGGCGAACGTCCAAGATCGGCTCCCAGCTTCACAAAACCAACGGTGCCGTTAATGTATTTGCGGAGCACGGATTTTCCCGTCTCCACGTCGCCGGAGATCATGCAGCCGACTGCCTCTCTTAAAAGCGCTCTGCGGAATTCGTCGCTCTGCTGAAGCCGGTTCTTGATCGTCTCGTTGAAGCTTTTCGTAAGTGGCATCATTCCTCCCGCTTTCGTTGCTTGTATTCCTTCCAGAGTGCGCAAGCTGTCACGATGTCGATCTGCTGACGTCTTTTGGTGCCGCCAACCAGCAGGATTACGATCTGTTCCCCATCCTTGCCAAAATAGATTCGGTAACCGGGACCGAAATCCAGACGCAGTTCAAAGACACCTGCTCCTACGCCTTTCACCGTCGAGAAATTGCCTCTTTCCAATCTATCGAGAGCGACAGTGATTCGCGCCTGCGTGTCGTTATCCAGCTTTTCGAACCATCGATCAAAGGGAATGCGCCCCAACGGGTCAACGTACTGGCGAACGTCAATCACCTGATTATGGTACCATAAAAGATACCACTGTGGTGTTGATGATAAAAACACTCGTTTCTCGTCCTGTATGGGGAGTGGACGGGGTCAAGAAAATGCTTCAGAAAACGATCTTTAAATCATTGATATAAAATTATTTGTCCGGAGGCATGGGCACCGGTTGCACGCTGCCGCAGTCTGGGCCTTTGTAGACTGACTCGGACTCCGAGGTCCACTCGACGGGGTGGCTGTTGGGCCCCATTTGCATGGTCCCGACAAAGTGAACCTTGCCCTTGGCGTGATCCGGTTCAGACCAATTGGACTCCACGGTTCCCGTTCCGTTCATCATTCCGGTGCACACCAGGCTGCCGGTCATTGAGGTGGCCTTGAGCACCACGTCTGTGATCTTGCAGCTCCGGTTCGCCGGCATGGGTGCGCCGTAGCGGTCGATCATGGCCTGGGTAAGGCAAACCTGCACTGTACGCGGACCGCCGCCAAACGGTGAGCCGGCCGGCGCCTGCATGCCCTGAGGCATAGGCGACTGCTGAAAGGTCATGGTGCTGGTCAACTCCCACAGGCCGGGCTTTCGTTGGGCCTGCCCCCCGGCGAAGGCGGCGCATGTGAACAGGCAGCAGCCGATCGTGATCCAATTTCTGGACTGGCGCATGAATCCCTCCTGTAGTGGCGGCGCAGGCTCTCTGCCGCGCGGCTTCACTTTACCGCAAAGCAAGAGCAGCCGGAAAGAAAAATCTGCTCAGTCGCGCTGTGCGGGCGCGGCGCGGCCCAGCGCCAGCAGCGCGCCGGTCACGCGGCCCGCGGCGTGGCGAACCACGCTCTCCTCGCTGGCAAAGTTGCCGGCGATGCAGCGCACGCCCAGGGCCTCAATTCGATCCACGTCGGGGATGATCGGCGAAGCGCCCTCAGCCGCATAGCGGGCCAGGGTCTCGGCAGAAAACGGCGCGATGTTGACCAGTGCGCAATCGAAAATGGGCGCACCGGTATGCTCGTAGATGCGCTCGATGTGTTCTGAAGCGGCCAGTCCCAGGCTCTCATTGGCCTGGGTCATCAGGTTGCAGATGTAGACCCGCATGCCGCGCGCGCGCGCCAAGGCCTCTGGCACGCCCTCCACCAGCAGGTTGGTAATCAGCGAAGTGTAAAGCGATCCCGGTCCAACCGTGATCAGGTCGGCGCGCTCGATCGCGTCCATGGTCTCTTTGAGCGGCGCGGCGTCGGGCGGATCGAGCATCAGCTCGACAATGCGGTGGCGGCTGGCGGTGATGTTGGTTTCGCCGCGAACCAGCGAACCGTCGTCCATGCGCGCCACCAGTGTGGCATTGGTGGTGGTCACCGGGTAAATGCACCCGCGGATCGCCAGGATTTTGGACGCCAGTTGGATGGCGTGGGCAAAGTCTCCCGTGATTTCTGTGAGTGCGGCCACAAACAGATTGCCGAAGTTGTGACCTTGCAGCGCATCGCCCGCACGGAAACGATGATTGAATAGTTGAGACAGCAAATCCTCTTCTTCGCTGAGCGCAACCATGCAATTGCGCAGGTCGCCGGGCGGGAGCATGTTGAAGTCCTTGCGCAGCCGGCCAGAGGAACCGCCGTCATCGGTCACGGTGACCACGGCGGCAAGGTCGGAGATGCGTCCTGGCGGGGCGCCGGCTTGACCGTCCGCAGTCACGTGCCGGCGCAGTCCGCGCAGCAGCGTTGAGAGCCCGGTGCCGCCGCCAATGGCCACCACGCGCAGGGGCAGATCCTGCACGCCGTCGCCGGCAGAAGGCGCATGCTCCGAATCAGCGCTTGGGTCTTTGGAGCCTGGATCCTGGCTCGCTCGTGGGTTGTTGGCAGGCGTCGCGGAGTTCAATGCAGACCTTACGGAACCTCAGGGTAGAGCAACTCGGTAAAGCGCGGATCGTCAACCATGCTCTGGAAGTCGTTGTCGGCGCGGGCCTGGAGCCGGTTCCTGGGGTTCAGTTCGATAGCCTTGGCCAGATTCGTCAGGCAATCCTGGCTTTTCCCGGTAATCGAGTCCAACAGAGCGAGTCCGTAGAATGCATAGTCCGCGTTGGGATGGCCATTCAGAATGTTGCGAAACTGTTCGCGCGCCTCCTCGTAGTAGCCCGTATTCAACTGCGAGATGGCATAGTCGTAGTGTTCTCCTGGGGTGACGAAGGCCAGGCTGGGCCTCTCCATTTGACGCTGGCAGGTGCTGACATACATCTTGCAGCGCTCCTTGATTTCGGCAGGCGCCTCGAGGAGCAGTTTTTCAAAGGCGGCCAGCGCCTTCTCGTATTTGCCCTGCTGCAGCAGTTGCACCGCAGCCTGGTAGTGCTGGAAGACAGGGCCAGTGCCCGTGGGGGCGCGGCTGCCTTGCTTGGCAGGGGGGACGGGTATTTTTTTGCGGCCGGACGCCGCGGTTCGGGCCTCGTGCATCATGGATTCGCCGGGAGCGCCTCGACCCTCAGACCAGGTTGAGCCGCATGATCGCTGGCTGGAAACCTGTACTGGGGGTTTTCGCTGCTCAGGCCCTCTTTATACGCATTACCCCGTGTCCCGTCAATGGGCGGGCGGGAGCGGGGACGTTACACGCTTGATTCGCGCGACGGTTTTCTATAGATCGCCGGGTTGAGCGAAGGGTCGTTGTACATCTTCAACTGCCGGTAAAGCTTGAA
>PMOF01000257.1:0-7319 GCA_003162495.1 Acidobacteriaceae bacterium | reverse complement strand
CACGCGTGTGATAAATGCGCAACGAAAGAATAGACAGCCGGTCGATGATCAGCCCCGGCGACTCGGAGTGGAGCGGGGCCCCGGGGTTTGGCAGACTCTGAGGCGCCAGCCAGCCGAGCAGCGCGCGGTCAAGTTCCTCGACCAGATCGTTGCGGCGCTGATTGGTGCGGTCGATGCGGCGCTTCACGTTGGCCAGTTCCGCGTCGCTTGCGCCTGGAGCGCGCGCTTCGTCTTCGATATGCCAGAGGTCAAAGTTGGCGCCGTGCTGCGCAGCCACCATTGCGTTCCAATCCGTTGGGTCGTTCTCTGCGCCGTCCCTCGGGGCTCGATGCCAGTCGCGGGTACGCTGGTCGTGCAGGGCGATGATTGCGTTTGCCGAAAGCATCCTGAAAGTTCCTGAAGGCTGAGAGCCGGTCACGCTTGCAGTGTCTATGGTAGAACTATCCTCACCCGAGCCCCAAACCGGATCACAGGGAGGCGTGGATGGCCGACAGGATTGAGCGGTTTCTTTGCGTCGCCAGCTATGAGAAAGGGCACGACTTTTTGCGCCAATGCGCGGAGATGGGCGTGCGGCCGACACTGCTTACCCTGGACAAACTTCGCGATGCGGACTGGCCCCAGGAAGCTTTGGAAGATCTGGTCGCCATGCCTTCGGGCTTGAACCGCGAACAGATTCTCAACACCGTCTCCTGGATGGCGCGGAGCAAGCGCTTTGACCGCGTCGTTGCGCTGGACGAGTTCGACCTCGAAACCGGCGCGCTGATCCGCGAGCACATGTGCCTTCCGGGCATGGGCATCACTACCGCTTCTTATTACCGCGACAAGCTGGCCATGCGCACCCGCGCCCGCGAATGCGGCTTCCTGTGCCCGGAATTTTGCCGCGTGCTCAACTATGACGAGCTGCGCGGTTACATGGAGCGCGTGCCGGCGCCGTGGCTGTTGAAGCCCCGCGCCGAGGCTTCAGCGGTGGGCATTCGCAAGATTCAGGAAGCGGGCCAGTTCTGGTCCGCGCTGCACGAGCTCGGGGACCGACAGAGCCACTACTTACTGGAGCAGTTCGTTCCCGGCGAAATCTTTCACGTGGATTCCATCGTCAGCGAAGGCGAAGTGGTGTTTTCCGTAGTGCATCAATACGGCCGCCCGCCCATGCAGGTGATGCACGACGGCGGCGTGTTTACCACCCGCACTGTGGACCGTGCCAGCCGCGACTGGATTGAATTGACGGCCATGAACGACGCGCTTGCTCCCTCGATGGGCATGACGCGCGGCATTACCCATGCGGAATATATTCGCGCCCACGCCGACGGACGCTACTACTTCCTCGAGATTGCTGCGCGCGTGGGCGGGGCCTTTATTGCCGACCTGGTCGGGGTTGCTACAGGCGTGAACCTGTGGCGCGAGTGGGCGCGGCTTGAAGTCGCGAACCTTCGCGGCGAAATCTACGATCTTCCTGTTTCCCGCGATGGCTATGCGGGAAGCGTCCTCTGCCTGGCCCAGACCGCCGAGCCGGACATTTCCGCGTTCGACGCCTCGGAAATTGTGGTCCGCATGAAGAAGCACCACCACGCAGGGCTCATCGTGCGCTCCGATCAGGCGGAACGGGTGAGGGAATTGCTGGAGGAATACAGCGCCCGGTTTGCCCAGCAGTTCCTGGCCTCCATGCCGCCGCCCGAAGGGCTGCAGCCGACGTGAACACGGACAGAGCCGTGCTGTCCTTTTGTTGAAGAAGACCCGGATACATCCCCGCCGATTCCGGATTAACGGACAAAGAAAACAGATGCGTAAGTTCTTATTGACAACAAACCAACCAGTCGGTATGCTCCATACCAACTGGTTGGTACTCAATGATTGAGATCGAAGCACAGCAACACGAATCGAAGACGCGGCTGCTGATTGCGGCGCTGCATGTGATCCGGGCAAAGGGTTATTCGGCGACGCGCGTTGAGGACATTTGCGACGCGGCCGGGCTGACCAAGGGGAGCTTCTTTCATCACTTCAAGAGCAAGGAAGACCTGGCGCTGGCTGCGGCCGGTTACTGGTCGGACACCACCAGCGCCTTCTTTGCCTCGGCGCCCTATCGCGCGCTCAAGGATCCGCTCGATCGGCTGCTGGCCTATATCGATTTTCGCAAAGCGATTCTGCGGGGCGGGCTGCCGGATTTTACTTGCCTGGTGGGAACCATGGTGCAGGAGATTTACGACACGCACCCGGCGCTGCGCGAAGCCTGCAACCGGAGCATCAGCGAACACGCCGCGACGCTGGTTCCGGATATTAGAGCAGCGATGCGCAAGCGGGGCTTGCGCGGGAAGTGGACACCCGAGAGCCTGGCCCTCTACACCCAGGCTTCGATTCAGGGTGCATTCATCCTGGCGAAATCCAGGCAGAACGCAGCGATCGCCGCTGATTGCATGGACCATTTGCGCCGCTATCTCGAGCTGCTTTTTCATCAACCCAACGCGGAGAATGATTTAGCGCGGTTGAGCGATTTGGGTTTCGGCGGGAAACTAAGTTAGAGGAGGCAGTGCAGTCATGAACAGAACGATCACGAAGACAGCGATGCTGGCAGCGTGTCTGCTGCTGGGAGTGCCGGGCGCGAGCCATCTGGCGCACGGCCAGGATGCCACGGCTTCGTATGCAACCATGGCTCCGCTTGAACAGTACCTGATGGCGGATCGCAACGCCGAAATCGCGCTCGCGAAAAGCGCGGCTCCGGCTGCAATTTCCAACGAGGCGAAGGTTTTGGTGCTGGGAAAGCATGGCTATGAGACGGCAATCGAAGGCAAGAACGGCTTTACATGCGTGGTGGAGCGGTCGTGGATGAATCCCTTCGACAATCCGGAGTTCTGGAACCCTAAAATGCGAGGGCCCGTCTGCTACAACCCACCGGCCACGCGATCCATTCTGCCCTACACCCTGAATCGGACAAAACTGGTGTTGGCCGGAGACTCCAAAGCGCAAATGAAGGAGAGCATCGAAGCCGCGCTCGAGAAGAAACAACTGCCGACTCCTGAGCCGGGCGCCATGTCGTACATGCTGTCAAAAGACGGGTACCTGGGCGACTCGGTGAAACACTGGCACCCGCATTTGATGTTTCACATTTCAACCACAGATGCAGCGAGCTGGGGAGCCAACCAGCCTGGCTCGCCGGTGGTGCTGAATACGGATTTCAGCCCGGGTCCGGAACCGGAGACTGTCTTCCTGGTGCCGGTGGGATATTGGTCGGACGGGACGCCGGGTCCCGGCGCAACTCATCAACATTGATCCGCATTGATTGGCGCGCTGTTCGCGCAAGAACATGAAACTCCCTGGGCAGATGCGATGCCTGTAGCAGGATCGCGATCCCGGCGCTCTGCGCGGAATCGGACGATAAGACTCAACCACAAAAGGAGACGGGATGAACCTGACGCAAGAACCGGAGATCGTAACCTGGCCCGCAACCCATTACGTTTTTGTCGAGAGGGTCGGACCCATCATGACCAACGCACCTCAGGCCTGGCAAGACCTGCACAAGCAAGCGGCCGCAATCTCAGCGCACAACCGGATCGTCGGAGCCATGAGCCTCTACAAGATTGGGCCAAAGATTTATCGCGCAGGATTTTTGCTTGCAGCGCCCGCTGTGGAATTGCCAGACGGAGTTCAATCCATCGAATTCGGTGGCGGCAAATATAGCCGCTTTGTTTTGACTGGCTCCTATGCCAACCTGCCTGAGGCAACTGGCCGGGCCTGGTCGATGGCCGCTGAAAAGAAGATTCAAGTTCGCGACGACTTCGCGATCGAGAACTACGCCAACGATCCGAAGATGACTCCCGTAGACGAGTTGATCACCGAAATTCTTGTTCCCACGGTTTAGAAAATCATCGGCGCCAAGAGGCGCTTCCACACAAAGGGGGCTCCATCATGTCCACGAGCACGACTCAGCGGCATTCTACGTGGATGTCAACCTGCGCCCGGCTTTCGACCTGAATCCATAAGTCCGGGTCACTCGACCGGAGACTTTACAATCGATTCGGGAGCAAGCATGGAAAGCACGGGTCAGTCTCCGCATCGGCGCTGGAATCCACTGCGTCAGTCATGGGTGTTGGTTTCGCCGCATCGCACCGAGCGCCCGTGGCAGGGCGAAGTGGGCGTGAAGGCAGCGCCGTCCGCGGTCTCGTACGACCCCGAGTGCTACCTGTGCCCGGGGAATCAGCGCGCCGGCGGGGCGATCAATCCAGCGTATGAGAACGTGTTTTCCTTTGTAAACGATTACGCCGCATTGCTGCCCGAGTTGCCCGCTGAAACCATCGCGCCGGCTTCGCCGCTGCTGCTTGCCGAACCTGCGCGCGGCCTTTGCAAGGTGCTTTGCTACCATCCTGACCACAGCCTGACCCTGGCCCGCATGACCAGTAAGGAAATCCGCCTGGTGGTCGATGCATGGACGCGCGAATACCTGGAGCTTGCCGGCCTGGGCTGGATCAAGTACGTGCAGGTCTTTGAGAATCGCGGGGCCATGATGGGCGCCAGCAATCCTCATCCCCACGGGCAGATCTGGTCTACCGAGTTCATTCCCGATGAAGCGGCCATTGAAACGCAGGCTCAGAGCGACTACCTTGCGCGCACCGGCCACTGCCTCCTCTGTGACACGCTTGAAGCCGAGCAAACCGCCTGCGAGCGCATCGTCTTTGAGAATGAGCATTTCGCAGCCGTGGTCCCATGGTGGGCGGTGTGGCCCTTTGAGGTGCTGCTGGTTGCCCGCCGCCACGCGCGGGCGCTCCCCGAGTTCACCATCAAGGAGCGGGACGGGTTGGCCGATGCACTGAAGCGCCTGACCACCCGCTTCGACAATCTTTTTGAAACCAGCTTTCCCTACACCATGGGCTTTCATCAGGCGCCCACGGATGGAGAGGACCATCTGGAGTGGCACTTCCACGCCCACTTCTATCCGCCGCTGCTGCGTTCGGCCACGGTCCGCAAATTCATGGTGGGGTTTGAAATGCTGGGCATGCCGCAGCGGGACATTACGCCTGAGGACGCGGCGGAGCGGCTGCGGGCCTGCTCCGAGGAGCATTTCTGGCCGCGAAGTTAGGCGAGCGTGGAGTAACTTCGGGCTAGCCGGTCACTCAGGATACAGCATGCAAGCTTGGGTTCGACCGAGACATGTGGGCGGCGTTCCGCGCTCACTGCAGCGTCAGCCCATCCTCAGCAAAATCGTCGATTACCTTAGAATCGAGCGCCTTGGCTTTGGCAATTTCCGCGTCGCCGCCCGCCAGGTCGCCCTTCGTACGCTTCACGAGGCCCTGGCCGAAGAAACAACCGGCGCATTTCGCATCCACACTGATCCCGTGTCGAAAATCCTCCATGGCAGCGTCGAGGTTGTTTCTCTTCATCTGGGCTATGCCTCGGTCAAGATATCCCATCGCATAATCCGGACTGATCTGAATGACTACGTTGAAGTCCTCAATCGCGCGGTCGATCTGGTTCATGCGCAGGTAAGCCTCACCGCGATTATCAAACGGCCACATCCAACGCCCGCCCAGTTTGATAGCGTGGTTGTAATCCACGATGGCCAGGTCATACTCCTTGTTGCGGAGGTGCACGTCGCCGCTAAATGTCCATGCCTCGACCGAGTGAGGATTGAGTTCGAGTGCCTTCGCACAGGACTGAGCCGCTTGGCGCGTATCCTCATCAATCGAATTCTGCACCGAGCAAAGCTGCGCCCAGTCCATCGAGCTAGCCGGATCTAACTTCACCGCCTGGATAAGATCCTCCCGTGTCTTCTCGGCGTTTTCACGGCCATGCGCCCAAGCTCGGTTCACATAAGCGGCGGCCATGTCGCTCGGCCTCTCCGTGCCCGATTGGATCAGCCACGTGCAGGCGTCGATCTTCTTTTCCGGGGTTGTGGGTTTTGCGCCTTTTAGCTCGCCGGTGCACGTCCACCAGTATCCGGTCCTCTCCACGTTACGGTTCCAGAACTCGAACTCCGCGTTCACTTCTTTCTGGGCGGTTGCAATCGGAATAGACTTGGCCCCCGCTCCTCCGGGGTCGTGAATCATCCCTTTCACCACCTTTCCGTTGCGGTCCACACGCATCAGATGACTTTTGCCATCGGCCCAGTGGGAGACGAGCAAGTCTTCATTTGTTCCGGAATGCACCCAGAGATTATGTAATGGCGTCGACGAATCGGATTCATCCTCCCTGGCGCCAATTTCGCGAGCGGGCCATGCTCTGCCGTTGCTCGCGAATCCAAGCGTGCCCGCGATGGCCGAGGAGAGCTCAACGTCCACTCCGTGTTCCTCAATCAGGTCCAGAATCTTGATCAGCAAATCAGGCGAGAGAGGTGCCGTCTCGAGTGAAACCGTAGCCGCTGGCTTCGGGGCAGGTGCGGTTTGCGCGAAACCGAAAGACGAAACCACAACAAGGATGAGTGCTGCGCGCGTTCGCATGCGATAACCCCAGTTCGAAGCTTCTTCGGAATGACTGCTCACAATTGCTCGAACGTGAATTGATGTGATACTAGCCTCGAACGGTACGAATGGCAATTTAGCCGTTTGTCTGAGGCACAGGGCCTCGTTATGAGGGTATTTTTCCGACCGAGAGCGGTCCAATTTAGGATACAGATGATGTCAATGGGTGTGGGAAAGCGGCCGAAGAAGAGGCTAAATCCATTCGTTTGAATGGTGAGCTCGCTGGGGCTCGAACCCAGGACCAACGCCTTAAAAGGGCGATGCTCTACCAACTGAGCTACGAGCTCGTTCAAGGCCGCTCATTTCAAAATATCACAGGCTGGTTAGGCCGCCCACCGGCTGCGGGGAATCGGCAGTTGCCCGGAGGCTTCCTCGGTTCAAGCGCCCCAGCCGCGAACCGTGCGATCGTCCGCGACGGGAAGACTAACCCTGTCCGCGGCGCAGCGGCTTTTGCATCGGCACCACCTGCACGGTCACGTCGCGTACCTCGGCGAGAAACCGATTCAGCACCGAACCGCGCAGCAGAATATCCCATCGCGAGCGCACCGGCTGGCCGAAGACAACGTGGGAAATGTTCTCATGCTGGGCAAAGCGGATGAGAGCGTCGGAGACATTGCGGTCGGTGAGCGAGACCACCTGGGCGCCGAGGTCGCGCGCCATGCGCAGGTATTCCTCCATGCGGTGGAATCCTTCGGAGTCGCCGTGGCCCTTATCGTCGTCGGGTTTTGTGACGTGGACCGCATACCAGTTGCTGGCCAGCCGCCCCGCGATGCGCGAGCCTACCCGCAGCAGTTTTTCGGTGCCGGGTCGCGTGCTCATGCACACCATCACCTTCTCCGGGATCGGCGCCTGCTCCAGCCCCTGGGTGCGGCGGTA
>PMOF01000286.1:249-3259 GCA_003162495.1 Acidobacteriaceae bacterium | reverse complement strand
TGCTGCGCGGTGGCGAAATCAGGCTCATACAGGCCGACCGGGCGGCGGTATTTGCCGTTCCAGGAGTGAGTGAATTCGTGCGAGAGCAGATCGGATTCGGCTAACTGATGGGCGTCGTCGGCGAAGCCCTTCTCACCCACGCCGTTGTCAGACGACTGGCCGTGTTCAAGGCCTTCGCCGCCGGCCACGTCAGAAAGCGTGAGCAGGAAATGGTAGACGTTGTAATGATGCGAGGCGTAAAGCGCGTCGGCCTCGCGGACCAGATTGTTCAACTCGGCCAAAACCGAAGGGCGCAGATTGGAGTCATCCGGGTAGTCGGAAACCACATCGATAAAGTGCGCGGGCTTGATGGTGGGCGCCAGGGGAAATTCGTGGAAATACTGTCCTGTGATGATGGGCGAGTCTTCAAGCTGCTCGACGTTGGTGGCGGCATAGTGGGTGGTCGAGCCGGCGGCGGGCACCGGATAAGGGCCGGAGCCGACGGGCGTGAGCGCGGTGCCGACGCCCCAGCCTGCGGGAACAATCAACGACGGCTGAATGGGAATGTCTTTGACCGGCGTGTTGGCGGGGTAAAGCAAAAGCTTCTCCCACTCCAGCACAGCCAGCTTTTGCGAGACGCGCGCGGTGACGATGCAGTCCAGATGGGCGTGCAGAGTGGTGACGCCTTTGGGAACCACAAGATGGAATTGATAGAGGTCCACGTCGTCGCGCCGCCATGGGATGGGCTGGCCATTGGCGGTGAAAACCACCCCGGTAATGGAATCGACCGGGCCGGTGGGGCGGTGGTTACCGGGAATCCATTGTGGCGTGGTCAGGGTGATGGGCCCGGAAGTAACAGGGAGATCGACTTCTGCATGATAGAGCTTGCGCGGCGCGTCGGACAGGTCGGCAGTGATCTGGATGGGCGGCTTCTGGGCCAGAGAAGTGGACAAGGCGAAGACAAGTAGAAGGGGTGTGAGCCAGGAAGTGGCACAGCGGGACAGAAATTGCATTGGGGCGGAATCTCCTTAGCGTTAAGAGTACGACATGAAAAGCATTGCGTGAAATACTGAAGAACTTATTGTGCCCATTTTGGGAACATGATAGCGTAGATGTGTGCGCATTCTGGCCCGGAGCACGCTGACGCGGTTTTTAAAACGGATGGAGGGACACAAGAACCACCGTGCCGTAAAGGCCGCGCTCGATTCATGGTTTCAGGAGGCCCGGCATGCACACTGGAAGAATTCTTCCGACGTGAAAACGAAGTACGCCCATGCGAGCATCGTGGGAGCAGACCGGGTGGTCTTCAACATTAAAGGCAATGCGTATCGTCTTGTGGTTGCTGTGAACTACGGGCGAGGCACTCTTTTCATCAAATGGCTTGGAACACACAAGGATTACGACGCAATCGATGTGAGGACGGTTCAATATGCATCTGAAACCGATCAAGAATGACGCTGACCACGAGGCTGCCCTCAAGGAGATCGAACGTTTGTGGCATGCGAAAGAAGGGACCGCCGACGGCGATCGATTGGAGATTCTGAGTACGCTGGTTGAGGCGTATGAGGAAGCGCATTTCCCCGTGGACATGCCGGATCCAATTGAGGCGATCAAGTTCCGGCTGGAGCAGCAGGGCGCGGACAAAAAGGCGCTCATTGGAATCATCGGCAATCGAACCCGCGTCTATGAGGTCCTGCGCCGGGATCGCGCTTTGTCGCTGACCATGATCCGCCAACTGAATCAAGCCCTCAAGATTCCAGCCGAAGTACTGATCCGGCCGGTTCGAATGCGGAAGAAAAAGCAAGCAGCTTGAGAGGCCGTTCTGCCCCCTTCCTGATTGCTCCTTTATGCCCTGCGTGTTACAAGCAAGATAACAGGGTATGAGCGGCAAGGGCTTCGAGGCTGGAACGGCACGGATGCGGCGCCACTGCCTTGAAAGCCGCGCAACGGAATTGCCACCTGCGCCCTGAATCTGCGGTGAAGGAAACCCACGGGTCCCCATGAGCGCAGGACTTCCAGTGGAAATGGAAACACTCTTCGGAGATTATCCGCTCGACGGGGCATTCGATGAGATGCGCGAGCCGGGCGGCAATCTGCGTCCGCACTACCAGGCGCTGGCCGAAACGCTGGCGCGGCTGCCGGAAGAAGAACTACAGCGGCGCAAGCAGTCGGCGGACTTGTCGTTTCTCACCCAGGGAATTACGTTCACGGTTTATGGGCGCGACGAGGGGACGGAGCGCATTTTTCCGTACGATCTGCTGCCGCGGCTGATTACTGCGCAGGAGTGGGACCGCATTGAGCGCGGGCTTACGCAGCGCATCACGGCGCTGAATCTTTTTCTGCGCGACGTCTACTCCGATGCAAAAATTCTGAACGATCGCGTAGTGCCGCGGGAGCTGGTCTACAGTTGCAAGCACTACCGGCGGCAGATGCGGGGCTTGCAGGTGCCGCGCAACGTGTACATCGCGGTGGTGGGTTCTGACCTGCTGCGGTTGAACACCGGCGAGTTTGTAGTGCTTGAGGACAATCTGCGCGTGCCCTCCGGAGTGAGTTACATGCTCACCAACCGGCGGGTGATGAAACGGACATTTCCGGAGCTGTTCCACAGCTACGGGGTGCGGCCCATTGAACACTATCCGCAGATGCTGCTGGCCACGCTTCGTTCGCTGGCGCCCGAGGGGCGGCCGGAGCCGAACATTGTGCTGCTGACGCCGGGTGTGTTCAACTCCGCGTACTTTGAGCACACCTACCTGGCGCGGCAGATGGGGATCGATCTGGTGGAAGGCCGCGACCTGGTGACCCACGACAACATTGTCTACATGCGCACCACGGACGGTTTGAAGCGCGTGGACGTGATTTATCGCAGAGTGGACGACGACTTCAGCGATCCGCTGATTTTCCGCACCGATTCAGCGCTGGGCTGCGGGGGCTTGTTCAACGCGTATCGAGCCGGAAATGTATCGGTGACCAACGCCTTCGGCACGGGACTGGCCGACGACAAGGCAGTTTACGCATTCGTGCCGGCGATGAT
>PMOF01000286.1:0-224 GCA_003162495.1 Acidobacteriaceae bacterium | reverse complement strand
GCGGTGGGAGAGAGCGGCGGCTACGGGATGCTGATCGGCACCCAATCGACAGCGCGCCAGCGGGAGGAGTTTGCCCGCCAGATCGAAGCCAATCCGCGCAATTACATTGCCCAGCCTACGCTTGATTTTTCTCGCGCGCCGTGCCTGATCGGCAATCATCTGGAGCCGCGCCATGTGGATCTGCGGCCCTATGTCCTTTTTGGCGACAAGGTAAACATTGCGCC
>PMOF01000224.1 GCA_003162495.1 Acidobacteriaceae bacterium | reverse complement strand
AGTGCGCCCTCTGACAGAGCATGTGAGCTAAGTCTATTCATGTGATCTACGTCACACCGGATGCACCATAATCGCCGACGCGTTGATTGAGCTTTCCCGAGGATTATGTTTGCGGATTTCCGAGTTCCTGTCGTGTAACCGGCTATCCGGAAGTTACTCGCTGACTATGCTGGGGCGAGCGGGACAATTTCCGCTTTCAACTCCCCATCTTTTTCGATGGTCAAGAGGCCCACCGTAACCGGCAGCTCAAAACGCCGCGGCCCGCACGAGCCGGGATTGAAGTAGAGGACGCCTTTGTGAAGGAAAGATTTGGGCACATGCGTGTGGCCGGATAAGACGGCGGCAAACTTTGCGGCGGCGGGGTCAAGATGCAGCGTGTGCAGGTCGTGCAACATGTAAACGTATCGGCCCTCGACGAGCACAACGTCGGTTTCAGGCAGCTTGCTGCACGGGCCTTCGCGGTCGATGTTGCCGCGGATCGCGGTTACCGGCGCAATCTTTCCCAGATCTTTGAGAATCGAAGCCTGGCCCACGTCGCCGAGGTGCAGAATGCGGTCAACACCGGCCAACGCGGGCGCAACCTCGGGCCGCAGCAGGCCGTGCGTATCGCTGATTACGCCGATTCTCATAGGTTCCCCAAAACTCTAGCCCCTGGAACCACGACCGTGCAGATTTGTGGTTTCCCAGGTCTCAAAAGCGAGACCCGGGGCACCCACATTCGTGGGCTGGATTAATAAATCGCCAGGTCACGGTGCTAGGTGACCGGAGACGGGCAGGTGGAGTGTTGCGGTCTCCCACCCTTGGCACAAAGACAAAAACGTGCCGAGGATGGGGCACCCAGGTGACTGTGCCCGGCCTGCACGGCTAAAGCCCTAGTTCAAGCCGCGTGCGCGGGTCGAGTTGGTCGCGCAGCGCGTCGCCCAGAAAGTTGAACCCCAACACTGCTCCGGCCACCGCTGCGGCGGGAAACAGCACCAGGTGCGGCGAATCGAACAGATGCAGCCGTGCGTCGTTGAGCATGGCGCCCCAGCTGGGCGCGGGCGCGGGAATGCCGAGCCCGAGAAACGACAGAGTGGCTTCTGCCAGGATCACTCCGGCCATGCCGATCGCCGCCTGCACCACAATGGGCTGCACTATGTTGGGCAGAATGTGGCGGAAGAAGATGCGCGGCCCGCTCGCTCCCAGCGCCCGCGCCGCATCCACATACTCGCGGTCGCGCACCGCCATCACCTGCGCGCGCACCAGCCGCGCATAGCCGGCCCAGCCGCCGATGGCCAGCGCCAGCACCAGGTTGGCGAAGCCCGGCCCCAGGAACGCGGCGAAGGCGATCGCGAGCAGAATGCCGGGCAGCGCCAGAAACGTATTCATCGCAAAAGTGGTCAGCGCCGTATCCACCCAGCCGCCCAGGTAACCGGCCAGTCCGCCAATGCCCAGCCCCAGGGCCAGCGAGACCGAGACCACACTGACTGAAACGGCCAGCGACAGCCGCGCCCCCCACAGCAGGCGGGACAGCGTATCGCGGCCCAGTTCGTCGGTCCCGGCCCAGTGCGCGGCCGAAGGGCCCTGAAGCCGGTGCTGCAGGTCGATGGCGGCGGGATTGTGGGGCGCGAGCCATGGCGCCGCCAGGCCGGCCAGGACGAAGCCCGCCAGCAGCAGCACGCCAGCGAAAGCCAACGGCTGGTGGCGGATGCGGCTTGCCCAACGACGGCTGCGCAACGGGCTGGAAGTGACTAAAGGCATCGGCACAGCAAGAATACCGCGACAGCCAGGGGAAAGTCGGGTTCTAATCAGGTATGCGAATTACTTTGAATGGTTTGAGGCTGTGCCTCGGGTTGGTCGCGCCTATGCTCCTTGCGGTGGCGTCTCCGGCCCAGTCCTGGCAGAGTACACAAAACCAGACGCTTCAACCCGAGGCCGAGCAGTTGCTCGCGCTGGCCAATCAGGCTCGCGCCGCGCATGGCGCTGGTCCGCTCCATTGGGACTCGGCGCTGGCCGCGGCCGCCCGCCAGCACTGCCTTCGCATGGCTGCCGAGGGACCCATCTCGCACCGCTACGAGGGCGAAGAAGATCTGACCGAGCGCGCCGGCCACGCGGGCGCGCACTTCAGCCTGATTGAAGAGAACGTCGCCATTGGCCCCTCCGCCGCGGCGATTCACGACGAATGGATGCACTCTCCCGGCCATCGCACCAATTTGCTGAATCCTGAAGTAGACCGGGTGGGGCTAGCGGTGGTGGCTGCCCCGGGTGGCCTCTATGCCGCGGCAGATTACGGGCGCGCTGTCCCCGTGCTCTCGCAGGCCCAAGTCGAGGCTGAGGTGGCCAGGTTGGTGCAGGTGAGCGGCGTTACCGTCTCGCACGATCCCACCACGGCTCGAGTATATTGCATGCAGTCCAGCGGATCCATGGGCGGCAACCGGCCGACTTTTCTGATGCGCTGGCAAGACGCCGACCTGACCCATTTGCCCGACCAACTGGTCGATCGCCTGGGCACAGGCAAGTACCGTCACGCAGCCGTGGGCAGTTGCCCGGCGCAGGATGTCGAAGGTGCGTTTACTGCCTACCGAGTAGCGGTATTGCTTTTCTGAGTGAGCCGGAAGGGCTTAACCAAAAGACTCTTGATCCTTCCACAGCTCCGGCCACGGCATGCGAGGCGGCCCGCACACAAAAATGTCGGGGTGGTCCCGGCTCTCTTCGTTGATTACGCCTTC
>PMOF01000193.1:1247-4248 GCA_003162495.1 Acidobacteriaceae bacterium | reverse complement strand
GCGTTCGATCCCGCCAGCAGGTCTCGATGCACGCGGCGATAATCCCCGCCAAAGCGCAGGTTATGCTTGCCGTGAATCCAACTCAACACATCCGTCAAAGAAATGGTCTGCGCCAGCAGAAAGCTCGGTTGCTGTTCATTCAGCCCGGTGATGTTGCTCAGGGTCACATTGGGCAAACCGTAGTTCAGCGGACTCGAATTCAGCGGCGCACCGTCCGGCCCCAGGATCCCGGCCTCGCTGGCCACGTCCGCTCCATTGGTAAAAAAATTAGTCGCCTGGCTGGTGCTGCGATTCCACCCCGCGTTGAAAATGTCAGTTATTTTGTGATAACCCACCGTGTAGCCGGCCTGCACTGCATTCGAGTCCGACGAGTTCTTCCCGCCTAACTCCGGAGAAATATTAATGTCATCCTGCGCCGAGTGGCTCCAGTTGTAATTGAAATTGATGCTCTGCCGCAGCCCTTGATTCTGGTTCCTGCGTCCTCCGCCGCCGCCAAACCCGCCGCGGCCCCCGCCCGGCTGCGTCGCGTTGGCGCCCAGGCTGCGCATGTAGCGCACGCCGGCCTGCGTTGTATTCGATTGCGCGGTCGTGAGCAGGTGATAGTTCTGCACGTCGCCGGGCAGGTTCGGCTCGGGGAAATATTTCAGCAGCGCCGCTGCCTGCGAAGTAACTCGCGTCGGCGGAATCACGTTGGGTGTCCCGTTGTAACTGAATTGCTGGAACGTCGTCGGATCATAAATCGCAGGCGACCCAGCGGCCGAAAAGTCCCCCGCCCGCTCCGCATCCGTCGGCACCGTCGCGTACTGGTCCGAAGGCGTCGAGCTCCGCGTCCCGGATAGCGTTAAGAACATCGTGTCCTTGCCGCTCGGCTTGGTCAAATGCGGAATGTACGGCGCGCTCATAAAAGTGATGCCGAACCGGTTGCTCCCGGATGGCGGCTGCTCCTGCGACTGGCCGCGCAGCGCAAACGGCTCCGCGTTGAGCGCCGAGTTGCTACCGATCCAGAAGATGGCGCCGTGCGGCTGACCGGGATTAAAGCCGCGAAAGTTTCCCCGCCCTCCTCCGCCAAAGCCGCCGCCCCCAAAGCCTCCACCTTCAAACCCGCCGCCGAAACCTCCGCCGGCTCCGCCCCCAAAACCGCCGCCCCCTAACGCGCCCGCAAGGATGCCCACGCCGCCGCCATTCAGTCCCCCGTTCTGCGCGCGCAAGGTTTCCACCGCGTCTCTGATCCGGTCCATGTCCAGTCCGGCCAGTGGGCTCACGGTGCCGGTTTGCCCGCTGATGGCCACCGAATCGCCGCTGAAGTCCGAGTTACCCGCAATCGAAGGCAGCGCCGCTCCAGCAGCGCCCGCCATCCCTGCCTGGGTTTCGGTATCCGCCGCAAGAGCGCTCATCAGGCTCAGGTTTTGCGCCCCGTTCCCCGCCAATTGCCGGATGACCGCCTGCGCGCTCGGTTCGCCCTCTTGCCGGTCCGTTTGACGTTCCTGTTCCGCCGCCCGCGACGCAAGAATCAACGCAAACGTGACCGTCTGATCATGGCTGGCCGCATTCAGCACCGCTTCCTGCGAACCGGCCGCAAAAGCCGCAAACTGCGTGCGAATCACATAGCGGCCATTTTGCGGAATGGTCAGCGACCACGCGCCGCTGATGTCAGTGGTTGTGGAATACCGCTTCCCGGTGAGCGTATTCTGCGCGGTTACCGTCACACCGGGCAGCGGAATGTTGCCGCTCTTCACCTGACCATGCAAACTGCCCCCTGTCACGACCTGAACCTGCTGAGCCTGAACTGAGGGAGCCTGAACTGAAGGATCTTGACCGGCCGTCTGCGCTGGAGCCTGCGCCCATGCCGCAATGCCGCCGGCGACAAATATCCCCATCGCTCCCGCCCACAGGTCTGCTCGCCGCATGCACGCTCCCTGGCATCTCAGCTGATGATTAATAAGACGGCCCGCACGCCGCGAAGGTTTACGCTTCGCATAGCGGCGGTCCCATCGTAAACTCAGGCATGGACGCGCGCGACGCCGATTTACGGCCATTCTCTATCCAGGAAATCCCGCCTGGTGCCTCTGAAACCGCGCTCGCGCTGGCGCGGGAACTGCTGCTAGAATACGGCCGCTTCGTCATTGCCCAACCCGGCGCGGCCCGCTTCTGCTTTAGCTCCTTAGAGGAGGAAGCCGCCCGTCTGCCGCGAGGTTACCACGAGCAGGGCGGCGGCTGTCTCCTGGCTTATGCGCGCAGCCAGCCCGCCGGATTTATCGCCTGGCGCACGCTGCCACCGTCGGTCGCGCCTGATGCCTGGGAACTCAAGCGCCTCTGGGTGCGACCTGCCGCGCGCGGACTTTCTCTCGGCCGCGCCCTCACCCAGGCTGTCCTCGACCGCGCCCTTGCCGCCTCGCGCAAGTCCGTCTTTCTCGACACCGCCCCAGCCTCCATGGCGGCTGCGGTTGGCATCTATCGGTCGCTGGGCTTTGAGCCCTGCGCGCCTTACAACGACAACCCGGTTGAAGGTCTGCTGTATCTCAGAAAAAATCTCTGACGCGTTCTTTCACGCTTCGGCAATCGCCTTCCAAACCGAAGCCCCGGCAAACGCCGCTGGCCCGCGCAAACCCATTCCTCGCGGAAGATTTGAAACATGAACCCAATTTTTCCGTTGCGCCGCGTGAGTCCGGATCTGCGGAAAATGCCAAAAACGTTCTTGCGTTCGCGCCGCGCTCGTGTTAACCATTAAGCTAATAGCCATTTGATAGCTGGCACAGGAGTAAATACTCGCGAGCCGGCGGACTGGATGCTTCCATGATAAAGATCGGCACCACCATTCGTGCCTACCGTCTGCAAAAGGGCCTGTCCCAAGGGGATATCGAAAAGAAGACCGGCCTGCTGCGCTGCTACCTCTCGCGCGTGGAAAACGGCCACACTGTGCCATCGCTGGACACCCTGTCCAAAATTGCCCTGGCCCTTGATCTGCCCATCTCCCAGTTCTTCGCGGACCAGTCAAGCGGCA
>PMOF01000193.1:0-1221 GCA_003162495.1 Acidobacteriaceae bacterium | reverse complement strand
GCCGCCCGCTAGACCGCGCACTCAACAGCAGCCTACGGAGAACTCGATCACGGACGCGTTCTATATCAGGGCACAAGCAACGAGCAGTTAGTTTTGAAAGGGCACGACTTCAGTCGTGCCACAAACGCTGCAAAAGTCATCGTGGGCTTCGGCCCCTGAGGGATGCTTCCAGCCCGACGGCAAAGCATCTGTCTTGAAAGGGCACGACTTCGAAGTCTGCCCTGAGCGAAGCCGAAGGGTGCCGCAATCGCCGCATTGCACGATGCCGCGAAAGCTCGCGAACAGGCGAGCCCCTTTATACGTCGTTCCCCAGGTGAAAAATCGGTTCCACTCCCTGTCCGCTCGTCAGCAGCGCCTGCTCTTCGTGCGCCTCCAGCGGCTTGTAGTTTTGCGCCACGTCCATCGCCAGCCGGAAGTACCGCTCATCTCCGGGCGGAATCGCTGCCGTGATCGGATGGCCCAGCGTCCAACGCAGCCCCAGCGACGCCTCCTCGGGAAAATGCGCAGGTTGATACCAGCACTTCGGTTCAGGATGATTGGCCTTCTGATCCGCCGCCCAAACCGTCTTGGCCATGCCCTTCAGCGCCAGAATGCCCATCTTTTTTTCCTGCGCGCGCTTCAGGATCTGCGGCCCAAAGCCGGCTTGCGTAAACAGCACCCAATTCACCGGGAAAAGCACCGTGTCAAAGTTATAGCGATCCATGGCCGCAAGCGCAGTTTCAGCCGAATGCACGGAAAAGCCGATGTAGCGAATCTTCCCTTCCTTCTTCGCCGCTTCCATCGTCTCCATCGCCCCGCCCGGACCCAGCACCTTGTCCAGATCCGTCATCTTGGTCAGCGCGTGAAACTGATAGAGGTCCACATGATCGGTCTTCAATAGCCGCAGCGACTCCTCAAGCTGCTTGCGCGAGTCGTCTTTCAACCGGCCGTCCGTCTTGCACGCCAGAAAGCACTTGTTCCGGTAGGGAGCCAGCGCCACACCCAGCCGCTCCTGCGCATTGCCATAACTCGGCGCCACGTCGAAATAGTTGATGCCGCGATCCACCGCCTCGGCAACGATGTTTGAGGCAGCGCCCGAGTCCTCGTCCATCACCACAATGCCGCCGAACCCGATGATGGAGAGTTGTTCCCCCGTCTTGCCCAGCGTGCGGCGCGCAATCGGCTTGGAAGGTGTCGTGCTGCTTGCTTTCAGTTGGCTTGTGGATGCGACGGCCGCCGCAG
>PMOF01000186.1 GCA_003162495.1 Acidobacteriaceae bacterium | reverse complement strand
CTCAGCGGAATATTTCTTAGACCGTTGCCCTACGCGGAGCCGGACCGCATCGTAACTGTCGAGCTTGCAGGCGCAATGCCGTACTACCGCATGAGCTACGCCAACATGCTGCAACTGCGCGACGCGGCGGGACCGAGAATGCCAATCGGCGCAGCCTTTGGCAGCTATCATGCCAGCGTTGTCGGCCCCGGCGGCCGCTTTCAGGTCACGCATGCAAAAGTGGAAGCAGGCTTGTTCAAGCTGCTGGGAGTGCAACCGATTCTTGGCCGGTTGTTTCGGAGCGAAGAAAACGATCCAGGGCGTAACCGCGTGCTGCTCCTGAGCGAAGATGTATGGCGTAAACTTTATGATGCCGACCCGCACATCGTAGGCAAGACGCTCAGCATCAAGGGTCAGGCGTACACCATTCTCGGTGTTATGCCCCGCGATTTTTCATTTCCCTTCGATGACTCGCTGCAAATCTGGTCTCCCGCCGAGATTACCGCGGGCAATCGAACCTCGATGAGCGGCGGGGACGCGGAACTCACCGGCTCGCTCTATGCGCGCCTGCCGGATGGAATGAACACGGTGCAACTAACGGCAGCACTCGATCGAGCGCAGGCATTGATTGCCAGGGAGGTTCCTGACGGGGACGTGCCTTCTCGCGTGAAAGTCAGCACCTACCAGCAATCGCTCAACGAGTACGCCCGCAAGCCGCTGTTGCTGCTCTACGCCGTGGTCTTCGGCATCTGGGCACTCGCTTGCCTCAACGTCACCAGCCTCATGCTGGCCCGCGCCGTGGCGCGCACGCGCGAGCGGGCCGTGCGCGCCGCTCTCGGCGCCAGCCGCCTCCGTCTGCTGCAACAGGCCGTGGCCGATAGCCTTTTGTTGAGCGGCATCGGCGGGCTCGTCGGATTGCTTCTTGGCGAAACCGCGATCAAGATTATGAAGTGTCAGATCGTCGAAAATGTGGAACACGCCGGCGCCGCCGGCGCCATCCATATGGACTGGCGCGTTGTCGCCTGTCTGGCGATTCTCACGCTTGTTACCGCAGCTATCACCGGCATCTTTCCCGCGTTGCGCGCCTCGCGTCGCAACGTGCAAGGCAGCCTCCACGGTGTAACCACCACCGCATCGGCCAGCCAGAACCGCACCCGCGAAGCGCTGGTGGTGGCGCAGCTTGCACTGACCCTGGTCTTTCTTGTCGGCGCCGGTCTGTTTCTGCGCACCATTCACGCTCTGCGCCAGGTGCCGCTGGGCTTTTCGCAGCAGAACGTTCTGACCGGCGGCATCATCCTCAATGGCGTGGCTCCCCTGAACAATGGAGTCGCCGGAAACCAGACCAACATTGTACGCACTTCTTATCTCCCGCTGCTTGAGCGTCTTCGCGCCCTTCCCGGCGTCGAGGTGGCCGCGCTGAGTTCCGTATTGCCCATGCGGGCCGAGTTCATTGTTAGCCTCATGGGCACTCTGGACAACAAAGAGGCTCCGAGCGGAAAGGCTCCGATGGCCAATGGCCGCCTGGCCTCGTCGGGCCTTGTGGATGCCTTGGGAATCCCCATGATTCGCGGTCGTTTCTTCAATGAAGACGACACGGCCACCACGCCTGCGGTGGTAGTTGTGAACCAGGCATTCGTCAACCGGTACCTGCCCGGCCAAGACCCCGTCGGGCACACCTTCGGCATGGGTAAAGGTAAATTGAAAGCCGCACGCATCGTCGGCGTTATCGGCGATGTGAAGCAGCGCAAGGTCACCGAAGCCACCGAGCCGGAGGTCTATTTCTGCCTGGCGCAGATGGAGCCGGGGACGTCGCTTTACGGCATTGCCACGGCCTTCATGCAGGTCGCGATCCGCGCCTCCATTCCGGCCGATTCACTCCGCGCACAGTTCGACAAGGCATTGCACGAAGTGGCTCCCGACGCCACCACCACCAACGTTGAGACCATTCACGAAGCTGTTGAAGATTCTTTTGGCAGTCAAACGCTGATTGCGCATTTACTTGAAACCTTTGCCGGACTTGCGCTGATGATTGCCTCCGTCGGCCTCTACGGACTGCTGTCCTTCGCTGTTGCCCAGCGCACGCGCGAGATTGGCGTGCGCATTGCCCTCGGTGCGCCGCAGGCCAACATTCTTTCGCTCATTCTGCGCCGTGCGCTCTTGCTTGTTGGCATCGGATTGACCATCGGGGGCGCGATGGCCTGGTTTGCCGTCAAGTTCGCAAGTGGATACATCTACGGCGTGCAGGCGCACGACGCTTTCACGTTCACCGCAGTCGCCGTTGTCCTGGCTACTGCATCTTTCTTCGCCGCATGGATGCCTGCGCGCCGCGCGGCAGCCGTCGACCCCATTCTTGCATTGAGATCGGAGTAGTGCGCATCATGATTGAACTGAAAAATGTAGAACGCAGTTACAAAACCGGGCACACTGAAACCTGGGTGTTGCGCCGCGTGGGCATCACCATCAAAGAGGGCGAGTTTGTCACTGTGATGGGCCCATCCGGAGCAGGGAAGTCGTCGCTCCTTAACGTGCTGGCTCTGCTCGATGACGGCTGGCTCGGCGAATACTGGTTCGGCGAAACGCCGGTGCATTCGCTCAACCGCAAACAACGGTCGGACCTTGCCCGCCAGCGCATCGGCATGGTCTTCCAGAGTTATCACCTGCTGGACGATCTCACGGTTGCCGAGAACATCGACCTTCCGCTCTCTTATAAGAACCTGCCCGCCAAGGAGCGCCAGGCGATGGTGGCCGACATTCTCGACCGCTTTCAGATCGTTGCCAAAAAGGATCTGTTTCCCTCGCAGCTTTCCGGCGGACAGCAACAGTTAGTGGGGATTGCGCGAGCGGTTGTGCATGCGCCCGCGCTGCTGCTTGCCGATGAGCCGACCGGCAACCTGCACTCTACACAGGCCCGCGAAATCATGGAGCTGTTCTGCGAACTCAATCGCGCCGGCACCACCATTGTGCAGGTCACTCACTCGGAGGAGAACGCGCGCTACGGGCAGCGCATTCTCGAACTGCGCGACGGATGGCTCACGCGCGATGAAAAAGTTGAGCCCCGGGCGACGGAGGTTGGCGCCAAATGAACCTCACCCTGGCAAAAGAGACTCAAATGAAAAATCGAACTCATTCTTCCATCGACCGCCAGCCTTCGGAGTGGCGCCGCGTCGCCTCGCTGACAGCGATTCTCTGCTTGCAGCTGAACCTGGGGTTGGTTACCGTAGCGGCTACCGCGCAGCAGCCGGCCCAAGCCGCGTCCCCAGATCCAACTCCGGCCCCGTCTCAGGCTCAGGCGCAAAATCCGGGGCCGGATCAGCAGTCCCAAACCCCAACGCCGCCCGCACAGACCGCGCCGGAGGCTCCTTCGCCGACGCCGGGCGCAACCGCAACGCCTGCACCGTTGGCGCAACAGATGAAGCAGCGACAGCCGTTGTTTGCTCCGCCGCAACCGTTTGACGTGCCCATGCCGCGCTCGCATAACCCGCTTGCGCCCTACATGCCCAGTACTGCGCCCGAACTTAACCTCAGCAACTCACCTCGCCTCGAGAACCTTATCCGCGATGGAAAGATCTATATCTCACTGCATGACGCAATCGCAGTGGCCATCGAGAACAACCTCGATCTGGCCTATTTCCGCTATAACTTCCCCATCGCTCAGGCTGATATCCAGCGTACCAAATCGGGCGCCACGGCCAACGGCGTCAATGCGGTCGTCACCCAGTCCACCCAGGGCGGCTTCAGCGCTTCAAGCGGCGCGGGCGGCGGAGGCAGCTCGGGTGGATCCGCCGCCGCCGGTAATGGCGGCATCGTAACGTCAACCCTGGGCGCCGGAACCCAGGTTTCGTCTTTCGATCCCTACCTCAATTTCAATGGCTTCGTGAACCACACCACCACCCCGGAGGTCAACGCGTTCCAGATCGGTACGCCGCTTTTCAAAACCAACACCATCGAGGTGTTGTCGAACTACTCCCAATCGTTCGCCATCGGCACGAACGTCTCGGCCTCCTATCAGGGCCTGCGTCAAGCCAGCAATTCTCCGGACTTCAGCATCAATCCTGAGCTGTTTTCCAATTTCGCAGTGCAAATCACACAGCCCGTTCTGGCAGGCTTCGGGCTCGCCACCAATGAGCGCTTCATCCGCATCGCCAGGCGTAACGCCCAGATCACCGACCTGGTTTTCAAAGAGCAGGTCATCGCCACCGTGACTCAGGTCGAGAACATCTACTGGGACCTTGTGAACGCCTACGAGGCAGAGCAGATCAATGAGCGCTCCCTGGGCTTCGCCAACAAGACCCTCTCCGACGATCAGAAGCAGCTCGAACTCCAGGCCATCCCCGCGATGCAGGTGATGACGGATCAGTCTGCCGTGGCAACCGCCGAAGGCAACCTGACGGTGGCGCGCGCCAGCCTTCGCCTGAATGAGCTGCTGATGAAGAATGTGCTCACCAAGGTCGACGATCCCTCGATCGACGAGATGCCTGTCATTCCTCTCGACCTGAAGGCAGATCCTGACCCGAATGCCGACAAATCCATGGACGATCTCATCGCCGAGGCCGAAAAGAAGCGGCCCGAAGTCGCCCAATTCGAGATGCAAGCCGCGGTGCAGAAGCAGTCCCTGAAGGATATTAACAGCGAGCTTTTGCCAACTCTGAACATGTACGGTCTTTACGCCGGACAAGGCGTCGCCGGTCCCAAGAACCCGTATTGCGACGTGGCCCAACTCGGTCCGGATTGTTCTTCCGATCTGCCCACGGGCTTCCCCAGTATGTTTGTGAACACCTTCAATTATTCCGCTCCGGAATACCAGGTCGGCATGACGCTTTCCATCAATCTGCGCAACCGCCAGGTCAAGGCCGATCAATTCCGCGCCGTGTTGGATTACCGCAAGAGCCAGATCGCTTCTGTGCAGCAGCAGAAAACTATTCTCTTCGATGTGCGCAACACGAAGTTTGCTCTAGAGCAGGCTCAAGCGCGCGTGGAGGCGGCCCAGAAAGCGCGCGACCTTGCGCAGCGGACCTTCGACATCATCAAACAGGAGCAACTGCTTGGCGCGAAATCCAGCGCCGATACGCTGGCCGCGGACAGCGCGCTCGCCGTGGCCGAGTCCACGCTGGACGCAGCGCAAACAACCTACGAAAAGGCGAAGGCGGATATCGACCGCGCCATCGGCGAGACGCTGGAGCGGACAGGGGTCTCCATCGACGACGCGAAATTGGGCGTCGTGACTCACTAGCCGTAGAATCACGGAAAGGGACCATGCCCGCCTCAGCACAACCCGTTTTGCATCGCGCCGCCGAACCGATCGTTGCAGCCGCTGGATTCGCCGGCGATGGCTGCCGCATCGACCGCGAGCGCGCCACCGGCTCGGTTTCCTTAGCCGGCGCGGTCTCGATGGCCGACGCGAAAACCGGTGCTGTCCAGGAGGCGAGCCATTCCCAGTAAGCAGGAAAAGATCCGAGTGCTCGTCGCCGACGATCAACCCCACATCCTCGAGGCCGTCGAGTTGCTGCTCGCTCCCCAGGGCATTGGCGTGGACTGTGTGCGCTCACCGCAACTGCTGCTTGAGGCGCTGGGCCAAACCGACTACGATGTGCTTCTGATCGACCTCAACTACACGCGCGATACCACCTCCGGACAGGAGGGCCTGGATCTGCTGGCCCGCATTCAGGAGTTTGACGCGCGCCTGCCGGTGATCGTGATGACTGCCTGGGGCAACATCGACCTGGCGGTTGAATCCATCAAGCGCGGGGCTCGCGACTTTGTCCAGAAGCCGTGGGAAAATGAGCGTCTGCTCTCGCTGATTCGCGTGCATGCCGAACTGCATCACGCGTTGCGCCGCGCGCGCCAGCTGGAACTCGAAAACCGCCTTCTCCGCGCCGAGGGGATGCCGGAGTTTGTGGCCGGCGCGCCCTGCATGCAGCCGGTGCTTGAACTGATTGCGCAAGTGGGACCCTCGGACGCCAACGTACTGATCACCGGAGAGCACGGCACGGGCAAGGAGATCGTGGCCAAGCTGCTGCACGCCGCGTCGCCCCGCGCGCGCATGGCGCTGGTGGCCGTGAATGCGGGCGGGCTGCCCGAGGGAACCTTTGAAAGCGAAATCTTCGGCCACGTGAAAGGCGCTTTTACCGATGCGCGCACCGACCGTGTGGGCCGCTTCGAGCTGGCCAATGGCGGCACGCTGTTTCTGGACGAGATTGCCAACGTACCTCTGCGCCAGCAGGGCAAGCTGCTGCGGGTGCTTGAAAGCGGCGAGCTGGAACGGGTGGGCTCGTCGCAAACCCGGCGCGTCGACGTGCGAATTCTATCCGCCACCAACGCGGTGCTGCAGGAAGAAGCCAAAGCCGGAAATTTTCGTGAGGATCTGCTGTTCCGCATCAACACGGTCGAAATTCATTTGCCTGCGCTGCGCGACCGGCGCGAAGACATACCTCTGCTGGCCGCGCACTTTCTCAATCGCAACCGCGCCCGCTATCGCAAGCAGGTCAAGGGTTTTTCTTCCGCCGCGATGCAGCAGATGATGCAATATTCCTGGCCCGGCAACGTGCGCGAGCTGGAACACACAGTGGAGCGTGCCGTGCTGCTTTGCCGCGGCGAGGAAGTGGAGACTGCCAACCTGGCTATTGCCGCCGCCAAGTCTTCTCCCCAGTCGTTTGAGAACATGAGCATCGACGAAGTGGAAGCGCTGCTGATCCGCAAGGTGCTGCGGCGCTGCGACGGCAACATCTCGCAGGCCGCCGAGTCGCTTGGACTGAGCCGCGCCGCACTCTATCGGCGTATTGAAAAATATGGCCTATGAGCGCGGTGTGCGGCGGCATCGGGGCTCGGCGGTCCGCCGGGCGTGGCTCTATTGCCTGCTGCTGACGCTGCCGGGGCTGATCTTTGCGGCATTCCTTCTTTACCGGCAAAAGATTGACTTCGCCCCCGCTATTCTGGTTGCCGTTTGCCTGCTGCTTTATTTCGTTCTTCTGGCAGCCGCGCTGATTGAGGGGTTGGTGCGCCCCTTGCAGACGCTTTCCAATGTCGTTTCGTCACTGCGCGAGGGCGATTACTCGTTTCGCGCGCGCGGAGCCGGCTCTCATGACGCGTTTGGCGAACTGGCCGCCGAGGTCAACGCGCTGGCCGATCTGTTGCAGAAGCAGCGCGTGCGCTCGCTTGAGGCCACGGCGCTGTTGTCGCGAATCCTTGAAGTGATGCACGCGCCCCTGTTTGCGTTTGACCGCGAAAACCTGCTGCAACTGGTGAATAACGCCGGCGCACGGCTGCTGGGACTGCCGCATGCCCGCTGCTTTGGCCACTCGGCGCGCGAGTTGGGCCTGGAAGAACTGCTGGCCGCGCCGGACCAGACCATCCACACTTTCAATGCCAATCAAAAGTCTTCGGCAAGCCCGACGCGCTGGCTGCTGCGCAAAGCGGTCTTCCGCCAGGACGGCGTGCCGCACACGCTGCTTTTGCTTGCCGACGTGAGCCTGCCGCTGCAGGAAGAAGAACAAATCGCCTGGAAGCGGCTGATTCGCGTGCTCGGCCACGAGCTGTCGAATTCACTCGCGCCCATCAAGTCCATAGCCGGAAGCCTGCTGGCGCGGGTCGACCGGATGGAAGGCGAGCCCGCCATGCTGCACGATTTTCGCCGCGGGCTGGGCGTGGTGGAGAGCCGCGCCGATTCGTTGCACCGCTTTGTGCAGTCTTACCGGCTGCTGGCCCAATTGCCACCGCCAAACCTAAAGCCGGTGCCTCTCGGGCCGCTGCTGGAGCGGGTCGTGCTGCTGGAGCAGCGGTTGCCGGTTGTGCTCGAACCGGGACCTCCAGCGGTGCTGCTGGCCGATCCCGATCAATTGGAGCAAATGTTCATCAACCTGCTGGCCAACGCGGTGGATGCCTCGCTGGCCGTCGGCGCAGAACCGGTGCGCGCAACCTGGCGGCTCGCCGACTCCAGCCTGCTGGTCACCATTGAAGACCGCGGCCTGGGCATCGCCAACACCGAAAACCTTTTTGTGCCGTTCTATACCACCAAGCCCGC
>PMOF01000303.1 GCA_003162495.1 Acidobacteriaceae bacterium | reverse complement strand
GTGCGCCATGCACTGGTGCAGCGGATTGTCCGCGCCTACGAGTCGGCCAAGCCCGCGCAACAGGAACTCCCCCTCGCGCTCGGCGAAGCGATCGAAGTGGGTCCGCAGGGGCGCGCAAGCCGGGCACAGGCTCAGCCGCCGCTGCCCGCGAAACCACAATAAGTCTGCGATTCGCGTAGAATTGATGCTGACACGGGGCCGCGCGTATGCGCGGCTTCGCGCACGATGATCCTTCTCGACCCACATTTGGACACCCACGCCGCGCCGAAGGCTCTATCGGCGAAGCGGACCGCTGCTGCCTCCGCGGCCTCGGCACCCCAAAAAAATCCTCGCTTGCCCTCGGCACAGACGCTGGCGCGATTTCTCGCCGCGGCACAGCAGGCTGTCGGCTTGAAAGGCGAGGTCACGATCCTGCTCACCACCGATGCCGCTATTCGCGGGCTCAATCGCCGCTTCCGAGGCAAAAACAAAGCTACCGACGTGTTATCGTTCCCCGCCCAGGGTCCAGATTCCGGTCCGATCTCAAAGGGGATAGCGGGCGATCTGGCCATCAGCGTGACCACTGCGCTGGGGCAGGCGGCCGGGCAAGGACACTCGCTCTCGACCGAGATCAAGGTGCTGGTGCTGCACGGCCTGCTGCATCTGGCCGGCTACGATCACGAGACCGACAACGGCAAAATGGCGCGCCGCGAGATGCTGCTGAGGGCACGGCTTCGATTGCCGCAAGGGCTGATTGAGCGGGCCACTTCGCCACAGTCTTCAGCTTTGAAAGGGCACGGCTTTAGACGTGCCGCAAAAAGTCCAACGATGACGCGGAGCGCTCGCCCATGAGCGCGCTCGCCATCGCGATGGTGCTGCTCCTGGCGGCTGTGGAAACGCTGGCGTCCTACATCAGCCGTGTCTATTCGGAGTTCGGCAAGATCCTCACCCATGAAGTGCAGGAAAACCTGGATGCGTGGGAGGAGCAGGTCGAGCCGCAACTGGGCCTGAGCCGTGAACACGCGGCTATCTCCGCAGCCGTGCTGCAACAACTGGCGCTGGGCATCATCGCTCTGGAGTTCGGCGCCGTCCTGTTCGATCGCGCACCTCATCTTGGCCGCCCCAGCTACGCGGAGATTGCGCAGGCCGTTCTCGGCGTGGTGCTGGTGGTGGTCTTCTGCAACCAGCTTCTGCCTACGCTGCTCTTCAACCGTACCCGTGGCCGATGGGCAGGGAGGCTGGTGTGGCCGATCCGCCTGCTGCTTTGGATCATTACCCCCATCACCGTCTTTGTCCGCTTCTTTTTCTCCGTGGCCGCGCTGGCGGAGACGCCGGCTACCGCCGAGGAGGAAACCGCCGTGGATGTGGAAGCGCTGCTCGAAGCCGGCGAAGAGGAAGGCATTCTGGAAGAGAGCGACCGCGACCTGGTCCGCTCCGCGGTCGAATTTGGCGACAAGCTGGTGCGCGAGATCATGACCCCGCGCCCCTCTGTTTTTGCGGTGAGCGGTTCGATCACCCTCGAAGAGTTTCTTGAAGAGCTGCGCGAGCACAACTTTTCCCGCGTTCCCGTCTACTCCGGATCGCTGGACAACGTGACCGGCATCGCCTTTGCCCACGATCTGCTACAGATCAGCGATGAAGAGGCCAGCACCCGCACCGTGGCCGGCATGCAACGCCCGGCGGTGTTTGTGCCCGAGACCAAGCGCGGCTACGAGCTGCTGCGCGAGATGCAGCGCGAAAAACAGCACATGCGGATTGTGATCGATGAGTATGGGGGCGTGTCCGGGCTGGTGACCATCGAGGATCTGCTGGAGCAGATTGTGGGCAACATTCGCGATGAGCACGAAGAAGACGCGCACATCGAGGAGCCGCAACGCGAGTCCGGCGGCGTGTGGCTGGTGCCGGGCAGCTTTCCTGTGGATCGGTTGGCGGACCTGTTTGGCGAGTCAGCCGGCCTAGACGATCTGGACGATGCCTATGAAGCCACCACGCTTGGCGGCCTAGCCAGCGAGATCGAAGGCCGCATTCCGCTGCCCGGCGAGGTGGTGGCGCTGGAACCGGTGGGCCTACGCATGGAGGTGGTCGCGTCCACCGACCGCCGGGTGGAGCGGCTGCGGGTGTTTCCACCTGTGGCGCACGCAGCCTCAGCGCCGAATGCTTGAGCACACGGCGGCATGTGACCATGCCGTAGACTCAGACAGGAGCCTGCCCTTTGAAATCCGGATTTGTCGCCATTCTGGGCCGGCCCAACGCCGGCAAAAGCACGCTGCTCAACGCCCTGACCGGTGAAAAGGTGGCCATTGTCTCCGCCAAGCCGCAGACTACGCGCAACCGCGTGGCCGGAGTGGTTGAAGTGGCGGCGCGCAAGGGCGTGCATCCGGCAGCGCAGATCGTGTTTGTGGATACGCCCGGTGTGCACAAGCCGGGCTCGCATCTGGATCGGCGCATGTTGCAGGAAGTCTACGCGGCGCTTGAAACGCGCGATCTGGTGCTGGTGCTGATGGACGCGACTCGCCGCGTGCAACTGGAAGCGGCGGTGGGAGTCGAATCCCAGGTCTCAAAAGCGAGACCCTTCGACAAGCTCAGGGCAGGCTCTGGGGCACCCGAGCTTTCTGATGGACCCGATGCTCCCAAACGCGAGCGCACCAACTGGGCAAGCGAGGATGAATTTCTCTTTGGCTTGATCCGCAAGCTCGATTGCCCGGTGTTCCTGCTGCTCACCAAGATCGACCTGGTGCCCAAAGATCAGTTGCTCCCGCTGATCGACACGCTCACACGGCAATTCAACTTCGCCGAGATCATCCCGGTCAGCGCGCGCAAGCGCGACGGGCTCGATATCCTGGTACGCAAGATTGTCGACACGCTTCCCAGCGGCGAGCGGTACTATCCCAAAGACCAGTACACCGACCAGCCGCAGCGCTTCATGGTTGCGGAGCTGATTCGCGAGAGCATTCTGGTGGAAACAGGCGAGGAGGTTCCTTACGCATCAGCGGTGGTGATCGAGCGATTCGAGGAACCGCCGGTCTTTGTGCCGAGAAAGAAGGGCGCAGTCCCGGCGCGGCTGCCGCTGACGCGCATCGCGGCGGCGATTTACTGCGAGCGCGACGGGCAGAAAGCGATCCTAATCGGCAAGGGCGGCGCGAAGCTGAAGGAGATCGGGACGGGAGCGCGGAGAAACATCGAGTCGCTGCTGGGAACCCGCGTCTATCTTGAGCTGCACGTGATTGTCGAGCCCAACTGGCGGGAATCGAAGAGCTTTGTGGAGTCGCTGGACTGGCGGAACCAATTGGAGCGGCTGGGCGTAGAACCGAGCACGGAGCAGGCTGCCGAGGAAGAGAAATAAGCGCGACGACTGCTCAGCGAAAGGTCTTGCCCGCGACAGAAGTTCAAATGGACCTAACAGAACCGTGCAGATTCTGATTGCTTCTGCTCTAGACTTGGAAATGCGCATGATGATCTTTTGCAGAGCGGCAATTATGTACTCGCGGTTGATGACCGTTTGCCTTGCGCTGCTCAGCGTGTCGGCAGTTTCAATTGTCGCGCAGAGCGCAGCAGCCACGGCGCCCGCTGCGACGAGCGGGGCAAACGTCTCGATCACGAGCGATAACGATGTGCCTGGCAAGATGCACAGCTTCCTGGAGCTCGACGGTCCTTGGCGCTTTCAGGTGGGCGACGACGCTCGCTGGGCCGATCCGGGCTTCGACGATTCGGCGTGGCCGGGAGCGACGCTGAGCCGGCCGCTTACCGAACAAGGCTTCGACACCTATACCGGCTATGGCTGGTACCGGCTGCGTTTGCAGGCGCGTCAGCTTGCGCAATTCAACAATCTCCCCGGCAACGCAGCGCTCGATCTTCTGGTCACCGGCAACTCGATCGGACAGTTTGCTGTCTACGTCAACGGTGTTGAATCGGGCCACACACTGGGAATGACGGATCAGCCCGCTATGTATCAATCGCCGCCGCTGATCGTGCACCTGGGGCAGCCCGCGGCGGACGGAACGATTGTGCTGGCCATTCGCAGTTGGGCCGGACCCAGAGCCAGTATTCAGCGCGGTCTGATCGACAAAGTTGAGCTCGGCGCGCGGGACGACATTGCCGACAAGCTAACGGCGGCCACTGATCGGCGATGGGATGAACACTTGATTGCCGGCGTCGCGGTGAGCTTCCTGTTTTTGGGCGTGGCTGCACTGGGCTTCACGCTTTACATGGCTCAGCGCCAACACGCGGAATATCTCTGGCTCGCATTTCTTTGTCTCTCGGTCACCTTCATGGGCGCGAACGAAACCGCTTATGGACTGATGCTGCTTCCCTTTTCAATCTTTTTTGTTTTCAATCTTTGGGGCGGCCGCATCTTCATGGCTGCCACATTGGAATTCATTCTTCGTTTCACCGGAAGTGAGTATCGCAGGGTTGTCCGCATCTTCCAGATCGGCGTTCTCTTGCTGCCCATCCTGGCGCTGCTGCACCTGGACCAGACCTTCGAGTATCTGTCGGTGACTGCTGAAGTGGCGTTCAGCATACTCGTCTCGGTTCTGCTTTTTCGCGCCTGGCGCCGCGGACGCCCCGACGCCGGCGTGATGCTGGTGCCTTTCTTCCTGGCGGCAACGGCGGATTCTCTCGACACGGTTCGCGATTACGCAGTTGAAAAGCACTGGATTGCCGAGCAATATGCCTTCCATGCGTTCCATTTGGGCCCCCTGGCATTCCCAATCAGCATCGTCAGTTATTCAGTATTTCTCTCCAGCCTGCTGGCGGTCATCTTGTATCGCTTCATCCATGTCAGCCAGGAAGAGCAGCGCTCTTCCGCCGAGATTGAGGCAGCGCGCAGCGTTCAAGCCATGCTCATTCCCACGCAGCTGCCGTCGAACCACAACTTCATGCTGGAGAGCGCATACCTGCCCGCCAATGGTGTGGGGGGAGATTTCTTCCAGGTGCTTCCGCTCAAAGACGACTCCATGCTCATCGTGGTGGGCGATGTGAGCGGCAAAGGGCTGCAGGCAGCGATGAACGCAAGCACGCTGGTGGGGGCGCTGCGCAATGAGCTTTCGCACGATCCGGCCACGGTTCTCAACCGTCTCAATAACGTGCTGCTGGGCGCGGAAGCGGCTCCGGGGGCACCGATCAGCCAGAAGGCGGCCAGCTTTGCCACTTGTGTCTGTGCCCGCGTCTATCCGGACGGGCAGATGACAGTGGCCAATGCCGGACACGTGCACCCTTATCGGGACGGCCGCGAGATGGACCTGGCCGCCGACCTGCCGTTGGGGGTGATCCCCAACATTCAGTATGAGCAGGCCACGTTTCAACTCGAAGTAGGCGACCGGCTGATCTTTCTTTCCGATGGTGTGGTCGAAGCATCAAACGCGCAGGGCGAGCTGTTTGGTTTCGAGCGCACTCAGCAGGTAAGCAACGAATCTGCGCGTTACATTGCCCAGACCGCCAAGCGCTTCGGTCAGACCGACGATATTACAGTGGTGTCAATGTACTTTGCCGCCCGCACGGCGCACCGCAGGCTGGTGGAGCAGCAACAGGTCTGAGTGATCTGGCATAGAGCGAGACGATGCCAAAGGAAATGCCGCACAGAGAGCGGGGTGCTATTCTAGAGCCCGCTTCAGGCGCCTCGCACCTTGCCGCGGCCATTGGCTTTCACCATGTACATGCGGGCATCGGCAGCGCCAATCATCGCGTGCACAGTGGCGCCATCCGCGGGCGCCGATGCCAACCCCACGCTGGCGCTCACGGTCAGGGTCAGGCCATTCTTCATGGGGAACGGGGTTTCCAGCAGCGCGCGATGCAGGCCCTCAGCCTGGGCCAGCGCGGCTTGCGGGCTGGTCTCCGGCATCAGCACCACGAACTCGTCTCCGCCATAGCGAAAGCACCAGTCCTGCTTGCGGCTCAGCTCCTGAATTCGCTCTCCGGCGCTGGCCAGCAACTTGCTGCCCACCAGGTGGCCATGGAGATCGTTCACCAGTTTGAAGCGATCCAGATCAAGAAACGCCAGGCCTACCGGCAACCCCAGCCGGCCGCAGCGGTCCAGTTCCCGGCCCAGCACATCGTAGAGATGTCGCACGTTGTAAAGCCCCGTCGTGTCGTCGGTGATGGTCAACTGCTGAATGCGGGCCACATCGTGCGCGTTCTCGATTGCGATGGCCGCATGGTCGGCCAGAATGTGCAGAAAGGCGATGGTGTAGTCCGTCATCTGGTCGGTGCGCGGGTTCAGTATCTCAATCGCGCCGTATGTGGCTTTTCGCCCGCGCAAGGGCAACGCAATCACAGAGCGCACCTTTTTGGGCGGCAAGGTGGGTTCGCTCAACAGCCGTGGATCGTAATCCGATTCGGGAACAATCAGCGTCTCGCCGTGCTCCACCACCCACCCGGCCACGCCTTCGCCCACTTTCACGCGCAGGTCGCGAAGGGACTCTTGTTCTCCGCCCGCGGCCAGCGCGTAATAAAGCTCATGGCTCGATTCGTCGAGCATCAGCAGCGTCCACAGCTCCGCGTCGATAATCCGCTCCATGTGCTCCAGGATGGTGCGCAGAATCGTATCCAGGTCGAAGCTCGAGGTGAGCGAGCGCGCCAACTGGTGGAAGACCAGCAAGTCTTTGAGCGGGATGCGGTTTTCCGTTTCTTGCGTCATCCGGGGAGCCCACTTTTTCGTGGAAGTCTTAAGTGCATTCTGCCACACAAGGCACTACGGCACAGAAGCCAGGCCTGCGGGTTGAATTGTTTTTTGGTACATATGGATGGTTGCGCTCTGCCGATCCGCCGTTTAACCGCCGATATGCACCATGGATCGCGAAGGCTTCAGGAAGCCCGGTTCGCCGATATGATGGCGCGCCTCCTTGCCCTGAACGGTTTGCAGAATGTAGGCGCGGAGTTCCGCATTGTCGGCTCCGGCCCGCAAGCGCCCATAAAGATCGTGCTCCACCTGCGAGAAGAGACAGGTGCGAATCTTGCCGTCAGATGTGAGCCGCAGCCGGCTGCACGCGCCACAGAACGCCTGGCTTACCGGGGCAATGATGCCGATCTCGCCCACGCCGTCCTCAAAGGTGTAGCGCCGCGCCGTCTCACTGGCTTCGCGGGCCGGCAAATCGACCAGCGGCAGTACGCGATTGATCCGTTCGACGATCTCTTTGAGCGGCACAATGATCTCTGGCGACCACAGGCGGCCTTCCTCCAGCGGCATGAATTCGATGAACCGCACCACCACGTCTTCCTGGCGCGCGAATTGGGCGAAGCCCTCGATCTGATCGTCGTTGAAGCCGCGCAGTAGCACGCAATTGATCTTGAGCGGCGTGAGCCCCACGGCGCGCGCTGCGCGAACTCCCGCCAGCACGGTTTCAAAACTGCCCGGAATTCGCGTGATGCGCTCGAAAGTGGGCGCATCGACGGCGTCCATGCTCACAGTTACACGATGCAGACCTGCGGCTTTGAGCGGCGCGGCCAGCCCATCCAGCAGGTGGCCGTTGGTGGTCAGCGCAAGGTCCAGCGGCTCGTCCCACAGCGTGCGCATGCGGGCCAGTTCCTGTACCAGTTCCACCAGCCCCCGCCTGAGCAGCGGCTCGCCGCCGGTAAGCCGCACCTTGGTGATGCCCAGGCCGACAAACAGCTTGATCAGCCTCAGGTACTCTTCAATGCTGAGTTCGGGATACTGCGCTCCCACCTCGCCGGTGCGGCAGTAGACGCATTTGTAATTGCAGCGGTCGGTGATGGAGACGCGCAGATCGTGAATCACGCGGCGGTGGCTGTCCGTCAACCGCGGGTGCGAAATCGCCGTCGAGGATGGGTTCAACGAAGCGGTGGCCATGGGCGCCTTCAGATCGCAATCGTTCTTTGCATTCGTGCGTGCTCCGTCGGAACTACGCGCCCGCTGGGGCACACGGGCCGGGCTCAGTCCAGCCGTGGCGTTCCCTTGCGCAGCGCCATCCCGGTCAAGCCGAAGCCCACAATGATCGCCACGGCGATCACGAAGTAATACGCAATGGGATGCGCCCAGCCCGGCGAATACGCCAGGTCCTGGCCAATCCAGAGCAGCAGAATGGTCGCGATGACCGCAAACTGGCCTGCGATGACCAGGAACGTATGACCCAGGTCGCGCCGCTTATCCAGCGCCTCCACCTGGTCGGGAGTCAGGTTGCGCTCTTCCGGGGGCAGCAGGGAATTTGCCATCTTTTCTCTCCTGGCGGACCCCGGCGTCACTTCCGGGCCCATCCGCTCATACATTCGATTCAATCATAGGTCGCAGACTCGACGCCAGTGGACCAGTTGCCTTCTCCACCGCTCGAACCCTACTCTGACAAAAACGCCAGCGACTGCAACTGCGTAATCTCAAAAGGCTTGCGGCAGCGGATGTTGGCGCAGGCCAGTTTGTCGTCGCGGCGCACCATATACGACTGCGCCTTGGCAAACCGGGCGCGGTCCCGTTCATCGGCATTGCGCGGCAGTTGCGCCCGTTTCCGCCGCACCACCCAGGTCACCTTGTACTCCCCCGGCTGCCCGCATTTGGGGCACACCAGGTTGTGCGATCGCTGTTCCGTCGTTTCATTAAAAAAATCTCGCTCTTCCATCGTCGTCCGGCCCTCCGGAAAAAATCGACCCGCGCCAGAAACTCATCGCCGGGGCTTCCGCTTCGG
>PMOF01000250.1:7093-16025 GCA_003162495.1 Acidobacteriaceae bacterium | reverse complement strand
GGGGGTGCTACGAAGGGCGGTGCTGGTGTTGCGGGCCTTACCGGGTGTTGAGGGCGATTATAGTACTTCCGGCTGGTCCGAACAAAGCTGGAAGAAGCCCGGTCGTCGGGCATCTCTTGCTTCCCATTCAAACCAAGCTGAACACAGTCTGCATCAAACCTCTGGATACGTCAACAGGAAAAGTCGTCCATAATTCACCACAAAGGTTCCGTGCAATCCTCAGAGTAAGGTAATCACTCTCGTGACAACGAATCTGGAGTGCTAAGCCGCGCCGCCTCCGAAATTCCCCCGATCATGTTGGATCCGCTCACGATTCCATAGCCACCACTGGAGCCGTCTGGCGCGCCATGCCTTCTGGTTGACGGAACTGTATTACTTTCCCGCCGCGCAGTGTGGACTCCAAAAAGTCCGCCCAATCCTGCATCATTTTGGCGCGTGGCTCCAGGTAGAGTGCGTGGTTGTAGGCGGCGCTTACGGCGTTGCGGGGGGCGTGGGCGAGCTGCAATTCAATGTGTTCATGCGCGTAGCCCTTTTCGTGTAACACGGTGGACGCCAGTCCGCGAAATCCATGGCCCGTCATTCTGCCCTTGTAGCCCATGCGTTCCAGTGCCTTCAAAATTGTGTTGTTGCTCATGGACCGTCTGGCATTTCGATCGCCGGGAAACAGCCACTCACTCTTCCCGGTCAATGTGCGCAGCATTTCCAAAACTTCGATTGCTTGCGCAGCCAATGGAACAATGTGTGGAGTGCGCATTTTCATCCGTTCTGGAGGAATATCCCACCGGGCGCCCTCAAGGTCGATCTCTGCCCACTTCGCTCCAATCAATTCACTGGTGCGCACAAAAGTAAGGGCGATCAGCTTGATAGCCAGCCGGGTTATCGGCGTGCCCTGATAGACCTCAATTGCTTTGAGGAGTTGCGGCAATTCCTTTGCATCGATCCGGGCATAGTTCACTTTGCGAGTAGATTTCAAAATGTCGCTGGGGCGGATCTCGCTTGCCGGATTTCGTCTTGTGTATCCGTGAGCAATGGCAAAGCGAAACACTTGCCCCGTCGTCTCCAGAGCGCGCTTGGCAATGTCCCGCGCGCCGCGCTGCTCAATTGCCATGGTCATGGCCACTAACTCAGGCGCTTCGATCTCCGCAATCGGGCGTGCCCCAAGGTGGGGTAGAATATCGGCCTCGATGCGGCGCTTTACATACTCGACATGACGCGAGCTTTTCCCACACTGCCAGTGTTTCACCCATTTGGCAGCGATGCTCTTAAAGGGATTGGCGCTCGGGGCCATTCGCGCAGCCTTCTCAATCTTGCGCTTTGCCATCGGGTCAATGGCTGTGGCCAGGAGTTTGCGCGCTTCGAAGTGGCGTTCTCTTGCCAGAGCCAGGGGAACGTCCGGATACCTGCCAAAGGTCATGAGCTTTTCCTTGCCACCGAAGTGGTACGCCCATCGCCAGAGTTTGCCACCAGTCGGCGTGATCCAGAGATACAAACCGCGCCCATCGCTCATTCGGTATGCTTTTTCTTTCGTTTTGGCCCGAAGAATCTCCAAGTTTGCCAGTGCCATTCTTACCCTCCAACACGCCAGATGAACAAAAAGTACCCCCCAGGCAGAAAATACCCCCAAAAATACCCCCCGCCAAGCATGGATTCCATAATACCGTCTTGGACGGTAAAAGAAAAGAAACACTTTGTTTTCTTTTATTTATCTAGATTTCATGGACTTTATTGGACTCTATTAATCTCTACTGGACGGGTCACTGGCGGAGAGAGTGGGATTCGAACCCACGGTACTCGTTAAAGTACACACGCTTTCCAAGCGTGCGCCTTAAACCACTCGGCCATCTCTCCGGAGGGGTGGTCTGTCCTCTTGAATCTACCATAGTGGGAGGGGTGAATCCGCGCGAGCGGGGCGCGATGCGGGGCGGCGAAGAGAGATGGCGCGGGAAGGATGAAATCGTTTACTTCCCGGCGCGCACTGGTTTATAGTTCTGGCTTGTTCGCGGCGGCTGGTTTCATTGGCTCGTGCGGCGAGCATTCAAGTTCAAGAGGGTTTTCCCATGTCTGGCATTTCTCGTCGCGACCTGCTTTGTACCGGAGTGGCACTATCGGCATCTTCTTTGGCGGCCCGTTCGGCCTGGGGGCGAACGGCGGCGCTGCTTGCCGGTTATCCCGAGGCGGCTTCAGCCGAGGCGCTGGCGGCCGTGGCGCCGCGCGAGCAACTGCTGTTCGACTTTGACTGGAAATTTCAGTTTGGCCACGGAAGCGACCCTGCGCGCGACCTGGGCTTCGGGGTCGGCCAGGGAGACTTTGCCAAGACGGGCGATTTTGAATTTGCCAAGGGCAAGTTTGACGACTCCAAATGGCGCACGCTGAACCTGCCTCACGATTGGGCTGTGGAACTGCCGTTTGTGGATGACAAGGAGCTGAAATCGCACGGATTCAAACCGCTGGGTCGGCGTTATCCGGAGACCAGTGTGGGCTGGTACCGGCGCGCATTCGATATTCCGGCAAGCGATCTGGGCAAGCGGATTTCGGTTGAGTTCGACGGCGCTTTTCGCAGCGTGCTGATTTTTGTGAACGGCTGCTTTATCGGGCGCAATGACAACGGTTACGCGCCCTTCCGCTTCGACTTGACCGACTTTTTGAGTTACGGCGCGAAGAACTACATTGTGGCGCGCGTGGACGCGAGCTTTGGCGACGGATGGTTTTACGAAGGAGCGGGCATCTATCGGCATGTGTGGCTGACCAAGACGGATGCGCTGCACCTGGGCAAGTGGGAGAGCACGGTGCGGACGGCGGTGAGCGGGGAGTCGGCAACCTTGACCCTGGGCACGGTGGTCGAGAATCAAGGCAAACAGGCGGAGAGCGCCCTGGTGAGCTGGAAGATTCTGGACCGAGAGGGCAAGACTGTGGCGACTGCGGTAGCGCCGGCTCAGCAGGTTTACGTGGACGGCAGCGCGACATTTACCACCACGGCGAAGCTTGCCGATCCAGCGATGTGGAGCGTGGATGCGCCGCATCTCTATTCGGCGATTGTGACCGTCGAAGCAGGCGGAAAGGCGCGCGACGCGGAGCGGGTGAGCTTTGGGGTGCGGACGGCTTTGTTCGTCGCGGATAAGGGATTCTTCCTGAACGGGAAGTCGATCAAGATTCAAGGCACATGCAACCACCAGGATCATGCGGGAGTGGGGGCGGCAGTGCCCGACCGGCTGCAGTGGTTCCGGCTGGACGTGCTGCGGCAGATGGGCTGCAACGCGGTGCGCACCTCGCACAACATGCCTACGCCGGAGTGGGTGGAGGGCTGCGACCGCATGGGGCTGATGATGATGTGCGAGACGCGGCAGATGAGTTCGAGCCCCGAGGGGATGGCGCAACTGGAAGCGATGGTCAAGCGCTATCGCAACTCGCCGTCCATCATTTTGTGGTCGATCGGCAATGAAGAGGGGCAATTGCAAGACGCCATGGCGGAGCAGGGCGCAAAGATTGGCGCGGCCATGGTGCGGCGATGCCACGAACTGGACCCGACACGCGTGGTTTCGGCGGCAGTGAACGGCGACAACCGGAAGGGCGTTTCGGACGCGTTCGACATCATCGGCTTTAACTACGGCCTGAATCATCCAGACGGTTATCACAAGGAGCACCCGAGGCGGCCGATTTACGGATCGGAGACGTCGAGTGCGATTTCGACGCGCGGCGTTTATACCACCGATCCGCTGCGGAACACGGTGAATGCTTACGACTCCGTAGTGCATTGGGGAGAGACAGCGGAGGAGTGGTGGAAGTTCTACGGGACGCGAGATTGGGAGGCAGGCGGGTTTGCGTGGACCGGGTTCGATTACCGCGGCGAGCCGACGCCCTACGGCTGGCCGTCGATCAATTCGCAATTCGGCATTGTGGACATGTGCGGATTTCCGAAAGACACGTTCTTTTACTACAAGGCCTGGTGGGGCAAGGAGCCAATGCTGCATTTGTTTCCGCACTGGAACTTCGAGGGCCGGGAGGGCGATGAAATTCCGGTGTGGGTGTATTCGAATCTGGATGAAGTGGAACTCTTCGTCAACGGCAAGGGCGCAGCAAGCCAGAAGGTTCCGCACCTTGGGCACGTGCAGTGGAAGGTGAAGTACGAGCCGGGTGCGATTGAAGCGCGGGGCAGCAGGGGCGGTGCGGTGGTGTTGACGGAGAGGCGGGAAACAACCGGGCCGGCGGTGTCGATCCGGCTCACTGCGGACCGGGCGGCGATCGATGCCGACGGTGAAGACGTAGCCTTGGTGAAAGTGGAGGCCCTGGACAAGGAGGGCCGCGCGGTGCCGACGGCAGGGAACTTGATCGGCTTCAAAGTGTCGGGCGAGGGCGTGTTTCTAGGCGTGGGAAACGGCGACCCCAACTGCCAGGAGAGCGACAAGGAGCCCAAGCGGTCGCTGTTCAGCGGTTTGGCGCAAGTGATTGTGCAATCGACAAAGCGGCCGGGAGAGATTCAAATCGAAGCCGTAAAGACAGGCGACGATGGACCGGAGTTGACGCCTGCAAAGCTGACCATTGCGACCATGAAGGTGGATTTGCGGCCGGCGGTTGGGCGACCCTCGGCCTAAGCGCCCGGTGGTATACTCACAGGGTCAGGCGCGTGCCCGCGCCAGCATTCTCTGTTCCCGCTGAGGTTCTCATGTCCGGCCATTCAAAATGGGCCACAATCAAGCACAAGAAGGGCGCGCTGGACGCCAAGCGCGGCAAGATTTTTACCCGCATCATCAAGGAAATTTCTATTGCTGCCAAGGGCGGCGGCGACCCGGACGGCAACCCGCGCTTGCGCACCGCCATTCTGGCCGCAAAAGCGGAGAACATGCCGCAGGAGAACATCAAGCGGGCCATCCAGCGCGGCACCGGCGAGCTCGAAGGCGTGAGCTATGAAGAGATCAAGTTTGAAGGCTACGGCCCCGGCGGCGTGGCGGTGATTGTGGATGTGTTGACCGACAATCGCAATCGCGCGGTGAGCGAGATTCGCCATGCATTCTCAAAGAACGGCGGGAACCTGGGCGAGTCGGGTTCGGTGCGCTTCATGTTCTCGAAGAAGGGCCTTCTGGCGGTCGAGAAATCCGCGGCCAGCGAAGACAAGTTGATGGACATTGTGCTGGAGAAGGGCGGCGAAGACCTGAACGACGAAGGCGACACCTGGGAGATTGTGACCGATCCGGGCGCGTATGAGGCGGTTGCCGGTGCACTGAAGACCGCGGGCATTCCCACGGTGATGAGCGAGGTGACGATGGTTGCATCCACTTACACCAAGCTTGAGGGCACGGCAGCCAACCAGATGATCCGCTTGCTGGAGGCGCTGGAAGACTGCGACGACACGCAAAACGTCTACTCGAACTTTGACATGGACGCGGAGCAGATGGAACAGGCAGCCGGCTGAGCCGAGGAGAGGCAGGGAGTTGGGAAGGGCCGCCCGGATGTGGCGGCCTTTTTGCGGAATCCGGATTTTTATGGACAGGAAAGAAAGAACGTTGATTCGAAGCGCAAGGTTGGTTTTGTTTCTGTTGATGGCTGCGATTCAGATGGCCGAAACGCATTCGGTTGTCGCCCAAACCCCTGCAGGCGCGGCAGCGGGGAATGGTGAGAATATCCCGGCCGCGCAGGTGCGCAACGACAGTAGCTGGGAATATGGGCCGTTTGTGAACGGCGGCTCCGGGCTGGGCAACCGGTCGAACTTCCAGTTTTTTTCGGCAGGTTTTCAGGGCGGCAAGGTGCTCACGCCGGTGCTCCATGCGGGGATACTCAGCGGCCAGTTCGAGTTGGGAGCCAACCTGATGCCGTTGTGGCAGGCTTATACCCCGGCTCCGCATGAGCAGGCTTTCCTGATTCCGGGTGGCTCCTTTGTGGCCCCGGAAGGCGGCGGGACGTACACCGGCCTCAGCATCACTCCCGTGATTTTCCGCTGGAACTTCGCGACTCGATCGAGGCGTTTCCAGCCCTGGCTTCAGGCCGCGGGCGGGGTCATTTACACCAGCCACAAGTTTCCGCCGGATGAACTGGTCACGCACGGAACGCCGGGCGGGACTTCGGTGTGGAACTTCTCGCCGCAGGGGGGTGGGGGTGTTCACTACTTCATTCGACCCAAGCGGTCGATCGACGTGGGGATCAACGGTGTCCACATCTCGTCGGCCTCCCTGGGCGACCGCAACCCAGGCGTCAACGCGAGCATTCAGATACAGGTGGGTTACACCTTCTGGAAGTAGTCTGGAGTGGAGTTAATTGAATCAGAGGTACCGATGAGCAGTCCGGTTGTCGAGTGCGTTCCCAACTTCTCAGAGGGCAGGGATGCCCGGCGCGTCGAGGCCATTGTGGCCGCGATGCGCGTGGATGGGGTGCGTCTGCTGGACTGGTCGATGGATGCTGACCATAATCGGTCCGTAGTGACCATTGCCGGGGAACCTTCGGCGGTGGTCGAGGCGGCGGTGCGCGGGGCCGGCAAGGCCGCCGAATTGATCGACCTGACCCGCCAGCAGGGCGTGCACCCACGCATCGGCGCTGCCGATGTAATTCCCTTTGTGCCCATCTCCGGCATCAAGCTGGAGCAGTGCGCACTGCTGGCGCGCCAGGCCGGCCTCGAAATCTGGCGTCGTTTTGGAATCCCGGTGTTCTTTTACGAGGCGGCGGCGGCGCGGCCCGACCGCGCCAAGCTGGAAGAGGTGCGGCGCGGGCAGTTTGAAGGACTGAGAGACGCGGTGCGCAACGATTCGGCTCGCCGGCCGGACCTGGGCGGGCCGGGGCTGCACCCGACGGCCGGCGCCTGCGCCGTGGGCGCGCGCAAGTTTCTGGTGGCCTACAACATCTACTTCGATTCCACGGACGTATCGATGGTGAGAGCCATTGCACGCGAAATCCGCGCCGTTTCAGGAGGCCTGAAGGGCGTAAAGGCCATGGGGGTTCTGGCTCATGGGCGGGCACAGCTCTCAATGAATATCACCGACTTCGCGGTTACCCCGATTTCGCAGGTATACCGCGCGGTGTCGGACCTGGCGCTGCGGCACAAAGCCGTGCTGGCCGAGGGAGAGGTGATTGGCCTGCTGCCGGAGGCTGCCTGTGAGCGAGAAAGCGAATGGATGCGTCAATTGATTGAGTTTGACCCGCTGGCCAAGATTCTGGAGCACCGCCTCGGCGCTCCTTTGGCGTGGCCAGGAGTAGCCGGGGCTGCATAGCCGATGGCGCGGAAAATGAAGGCCATCGACAACTCGCCCGGCAGGTAGAATAACGACATAGGGTTGAAAGCGTTTTTCGAAATGCATGAGGAGAGAAATTCTTCTTGAATCGAGGTCCAAGGGCCCCGGCTGCATTTGAAAGCGCTTTTCTCCGGAGGATGAATTTGTTGAATGAGTTTGTGAAAGCTTCGATTGTTCCCCTGCTGCTGGCAGCAGCCACTCTGGCTCCGGCGGCGCAGTTGACCACCGACGCCCGCACGTCGGTTCCACACGATGTGCAGCAACTGGTGGTGATCGACTACCGCGCCATGCAGAATTCGAGTGCAGCGATGGATCTGCGCGACCGTGTGATGCCGCCAGAGCTTAAACAGTTTGACGAGGCGCTGACCAAATCCGGCCTGAACGAAAATCACGACGTGGACCAACTGGCCTTTGCCCTGTTCCGCACTTCGTTGACCAGCGATTCGCTGGTGACCGTGGGCATCGCCCAGGGACAGTTTGACACGCAAGGCATTCTTGCCAACTTTCGCAAGCAGAAGGTCAAGCCCACGGTGCTGCGCACTAACCACATCTATCCTCTGGCCAAGACCGGCATGGTGCTCTGTTTCGTGGATCAGTCCACCATNNCCCATGATGGATGCGATGAGGACCATCGACTCGGCGCCGCTGTGGAGCATTCTGGACGAGAGGGGCACGCGCACCATGATGAAGCAGGTGCTGGGCGAGGCCGGCTCGGTGACCGACTTTGACAGCGTGCAGAAGCGACTGCAGTCCTCCTGGTACGGGATGGACTTTCAGCATGGCGTCAAATTCGACCTCACAATCTCCACGGGCGATTCGTTTGCCGCCGCCACCATCTCATCGCTGCTGACTGCGGCGGTGATGGTTCGCAAGCTGAGCGGCTCGGACGCGGAAAAGCAGGCGTTGAGCGAGACCACCGTGGCTTCGAATGCCGGGCTGATGTCGATTCACTTTGCGGCGTCCGACTCGCAGTTCAACGATCTGCTGCACTCGCCGCTCTTTCAGAGCATGGTGCATTGAGGCCCAATCAGGGTAATAACATAGTTGGCAAAGTAACTAGCGCCGCTTTGGCAATCTGCTAATCCCCAGGAAGAAAAGAAGGCCGACGATTGCAAATACAATCAAGTGCGACGGTGTGAGCAGCATGTTCAGTATGTGATTCATAAGGACGCTCCTCTTCAGCCTTTAGCGGACTTCTTGCCGTTCTGCCGCTGCCATTCAGCCTCACGGCGCTGCATCTCTTCTTTTGGAGACAGTACTCTCTCGAGCATATTATTGCCCCAACAATGCGCAGCAAGGGATTGTTTTTGAATCCGCCTCAGGGCGTCAACCGCGGATGAAACTCCGCTTTGCCTTCCGGCAGCAGCACGATCTCGAGCGACCCCTGCTGGCGCTCAGCAAGCGTGGGGCCGCTGATCTGGACCGGACGACCGTCGCTGGCGGTGTATTGCACTTTGAGCAGACCGCTGCCGCGCAACTGGATGCGATAGTGAAAGACTCCGCCAGCGAGCAGTTTGTCAGCTCCGTAGCTGGCGCTTGGATAATCCACTTCCAGCAGTTGAATAGCCCCGCCGGTGCGGTTTTCCACCGTGGTTTCGACGTGATAGGAATGGCATCCGGCAGCGAGGATCAGACTGGGCAGAATGATCGCGAAAACGATCGCTGCGAAGTGCCCATGCCGGTTGGAGCGCGTCATTCGCGGCTCCGAATGGAGTCCG
>PMOF01000250.1:0-6999 GCA_003162495.1 Acidobacteriaceae bacterium | reverse complement strand
TGCGCGGTAAGAATCACGCCGTCGCCTACCGTGCAATGGCCTGCCACTCCGGCCTGGCCGGCGAGAATCGCGTTGTTCCCGACCACCGAGGAGCCAGCCAGGCCGGTCTGGGCGCAGAGCAGTGTGTTTTCACCCACCCGGGAACCGTGGCCCACCTGGACTAAATTATCAACTTTGGTGCCGTCGCCAATCTTCGTCGAGCCCACCGTGGCGCGGTCAATGCAGGCGTTAGCCTGGACATCGACCCGGTTGCCCAGCCGCACCGGGCCGGACTGCGGAATCTTTTCCCACTGGCCGACTTCGTTTTTTGCAAACCCAAAGCCGTCGGAGCCCACGATGGCTCCATTCTCCAGGGTGACGTGGTCGCCGAGAACGCAGTTTTCGCGCACCACGGCGTGGGCGTGGGCAAAGAGGTGGCTGCCGGCTTGTACGCCGGGATAGAGAACGACGTGGGGCAACAGCGTGGCACGGGCGCCCAGCCGGACCCCTGAGCCAATGACGACATAGGCGCCGATATGCGGTCCTTCGCCGATCACGGCCGTGGGGTCAATGACGGCAGTGGGGTGAATGGATGGGGCGTAAGCAGGCGGCTGATAGAAGATGCCCAGGGCGCGAGAGAAGGCCAGGTAGGGATTCTTGAGGCGAAGGGTTGCCGCGGCGATTTCCTGGAACTCGGGCTCGACCAGCACGGCGGCAGCCTGGGTCTTCCGGGCCAGGGCGGTGTAGCGGGGATTGGCCACGAAGGTCACCTCCGTGGGCCCAGCCTCCTCAATCCCTTTCACGCCGGTCACTTCCCGCTCCGCGTCGCCGCGCAGCTCCGCGCCCAGCCGGATTGCCAACTCGCCTAACTTCATCGATGCGATTGTACCGGAACGCGCGAATCAGTCTCTTTATGGCGTCTCTGGCTCGCTGGGGAAGAGCTCGGGCTGTTCGGTGGCTGGGCGGCCCGCGCCTGTCCGTTTGCGAGCCCCGGCACCGATCAGGCTGACCACTTCAAGCTTCTGAATGGCCTGGCGAGGCACATAGATCCGCTGGGTGTTAGAACGTGTGTCGGGCGGGGTGAGCAGAAGGCCCGCGCCCTCGACCAGAGATCGGTCATTGGCGGCAATGCCTTCCAGTTCTTCCCCATCGGAAAGGGTCATGCGCAGCCAGAGTCCGGCGGTCCGGGGCCGGGTGGCAAAGCGCTTATGGAGGAGGCGCTCAGGATTGGCCTGATCGTTGGACTGGGGCGGCAAGTCGCGCACATAGCAGACCCACTTGACCTGGTCCCAGGCGATGCGAAGCACTTTGCCTGCGAGATCCAGGATTTCGAGTTCCGCCTCGTCCTGGCCAAAGCTGGCTCGGGCGTAGCCTGCGCACCAGTCCCGCGAGAACTTGCGTACAATCACGGCTTTGCGCTGGGAGGCCATCGCTTTGGATTGTCGCACGGACCGGGGGTGGTCGAGGAGAGGTCCAGACCGGCCGGGAGCTGCATCCGCTTTGGGACGCGGGGGCGAAAAGGCCGCAAATCCGGTGCAACAAGCTCTAGCCAACCGGCCCTGATTGTGTTAATGTAACTGTTTGCAAGCTCTACCTTTTACGGGGATAAGCTTAATAGCGTCAGATACTTGGCGGGCATAAAACGGCGGAAGCAGGGAACGGAATGGCCGACTACATCTATCTTCTGGAAAACCGGCTCTCAGCCGACCAACAGCACGCTCTGCGTCAAATTCGCGAGGCAGCCCGCGAAGCGGAAATGATTCTTTTCCTGACTGGGGATGCGGTTCGCGACCTGACCAGCGGTCAAGCGGTTCGCGACCTGGAAATCGCGGTTCATGGGAATGCGCTGAAACTGAAGAAATCGATCGCCAGGCTGGGCGGTAAACTCTGGGGCGAAGACGAAACAGCCAAGAGCCTTTACCTGTGTTTCCCCGGGACCGTTCGGGTGGACGTGATCAGTACCCACCGGACCGAATACCCCAAGCCCGGCAAGCCGGTTTTTCATCCCGACTCGATCCAGGGCGACCTGCGCCGGCGCGACTTTACCGTCAACGCGATGGCCATTTCACTGAATGAGGGGTCGTTTGGGTTGTTGATGGACCCCTTGAACGGAGCGGCGGATATCGAGGCGCGCACGCTGCGGCTGGTCTCCAATTACGGATTCCTGGAGGAGCCGGCGCTGCTGATTCGCGCTACCCGCTACCTGGCTCGGCTGGGTTGGGACCTGGACGCGAAAACCCAGGCTCGCTACGAGAATGCCAAAGCGGAAGGCGTGATCGAATCGCTGTCCGACGAGGAACGCAGCCAGGAAGTGGAGCAGATTGGCCACGAGGAAGACGGGCTGAAAGTGCTGAAGGCGCTGGAGGCTGAGGGATGGATGAAGGTTCTGTTCCCGGCNNNNTGTTAGTGCAGGGGGTCCATCCGGATATGTCGGCGGCGCAGATGCAACTGCTGACCGCCCGGCTTGGCGCCAAGGAGTTGACGGCGCTCAAAAAACTGATGCTGCGTCCGGGGTTCGTGGAGGAGTGGAACAGCCTCGATTCGCTGGCGGCAGGGTTTGCCAAGGTGCTGCTGGCCAAGGCGAATGCCAAGCCTTCGGCAAGCTTCAAGTTGTTCACGAGCTATGATCCGGAAGCGATTCTATGGCTTGGATTTACGAGCAAGGATGCAACCGTTCGCGAACGCTACGATCAGTTTTTGAAGGTGTGGCCTGAGGCCCGCCAGCGCACCCCGCACGCCCTGATGCAGGAGATGCGCATTACTCCGGAGCTGGCTGCGTATCGCGAGATTGTGCAGGCGATCTTCCTGGAATTGATTGATGGAAAGTTGACGACGCCGGAGGAGATGCGCGCCTTCCTGGAGCCGCATTCGCCGCCGGCCCCGCCGCCGCAAGTGACCATCAAGAGGCCTCGCGCCAAGCGCGGAGCCGAGGCCAAAGCGAAAGAGCGCGCCTTCGACGACGATGAGGCCGAGGATGGCCACGACGAAGAGGCGGATCATGACGATCTTGGCAGCGACGACGATGAGCTCGATCTGGGCCTGAAACTTCCGAAGATCGAACTGGATCCGGATCTTGTGGACGATAGTGATTCAATTGATATCGAAGCCGACGATGAGGAGGCGGAGCCGGATGAGATCCCGGTCAAGCGGGCCGGCAAAGCTGCCAAAGAGCTGAAGGGGTCTAAGCACGCTCCAGCAGCTTCGCCTGCGGCTGCAAAGATTGAATCGCCAGCGGCGACAAAGGCCGGCAAGTCGGCGGTTCCGGTGGCCGTTCCGGCGCCAAAACCTGTGTCTCAAGGGAAGCCAGCCGGAGGCGCTGCCAAACCTCAGGATTTGGCCAAGGCCGCAGCGCCGGCCAAAGCGTTGCCGGTGGCTGCTGTGAAAAAGACTGCGCCTGCCCCGGCTGCGTCCAAGACGAGTATTGTTGCGGCTGTCTTATCCCATGCGGGTGCGAAGGCTGCTGTCAAGGTGCCGGTGAAGGCGGCGGCTAAACCTTCAGTCAAACCCGCGGCAAAAGGGACGACGAAGGCTGCGGTTAAAACTGCCGCGAAGCCTGTGGTCAAGGTTGCCGCAGGGAAGCCGGCAAAGGCTGCAGCCAAGTCTCATGCGAAGAGCGCCGCTAAAACGCCCGGCAAAGCTGCGGGCAAAGCCTCGGCGGCCAAGTCTGCGCCCGCCAAGGGAAAGCCGTCGGCGAATTCCAAGGGCGGCAAGACGCCGCACCCGGCAAAGCCATTAAAGAAGGCGGCGAAAAAGCCCGCTCCCAAGGCCGCAAAGAAGCGCTAACGCATTCCGCGAACCTCGATCCTCCGTGATACCTTCAGGGCATCCCGGAGGATTTTCAATGCTGGTTCAACTTCCCCGCAAATGGTCTCTCTGTCTGCTTGCCTTGCCGATGCTGGCCGCGGCGGTTCCTGCCTGCGCCAACGGCTCTGGCGGCGGCTACCGGCACGAACTGACAGCCACAGCGGCGCACGACCCTCGCCTTGAGGGCAGCTACAAGTTCAACGAGGGCGGGTGGATGTATGTGCATCTGCAAGGCACGCCGGAGCAGGTGGGATTCCAGCATGGATATTTGCTGGCGCGGGAGATTGAGGACATCGTTCATGTGTACACGGTCGCAGCCCAGCATGAGGAGCGGCGTCCGTGGAGCTTCTTTCGCGAGGCGGGCAAGAGCGTGTTGTGGCCGCACCTCGACGCGGAATACCAGGCGGAGTTGAAGGGGATCGCCGCGGGATTGAAGGCGCAGGGATCGACGCTGGATTTGTGGGATCTTGTGGCGCTGAACGGCGACCTTGAATTGAGCGGTTACTATCTGCCGACGCTGAACAAGCAAGAAGGCAAGCCGAATCCGCCCGCGGCGGTCGCGCCGGGGAAGTGCAGCGCCTTTATTGCGACGGGGACGGCGACGAAGGACGGGAAAATTGTGATCGCGCATAGCAACTGGTCGTCCTACGCGGAGGGCGAGCGTTGGACCGTGGTGTTCGACATAGTGCCGTCCAGCGGACAGCATTTCCTGATGGATGGGTTGCCGGGCGTGATCACGAGCCAGGACGATTTTGGCGTGAACGCGAGCGGGCTGATGATTACCGAGACCACGCTGCCGATGGCGATCGGGTTCGATGTGAATGGAATCCCGGAGTTCGAGCGTTCGCGCAAGGCGATGCAGTATGCAACGTCGATCGACGAGTATGCCGCGATCATGCGCAAGGGCGACAATGGTGGCTATGCCAACTCGTGGCTGATTGGGGACCGCAAGACGGGCGAGATTGGGTATCTGGAACTGGGGCTGCACCAGACGCCGCTGAAGAAAAAGAAAGATGGATATTTTGTGTCGTCGAACTTTGCGGCGGACCCCCTGCTGATCCGTGACGATACGCCGGGATTCGATCCGAAGGATCAGGAGAGCAGCATGAATGCGCGGCATATTCGAGCTGAAAAGTTTATGAAAGAGCACTACGGCAAACTGGATACGGCGCTGGCGGAGGTCTATCTCTCCGACCACTACGACAGCTATGAGCACAAGACCGATGCCGGCAAACGCAGCCTGTGCGGGCATGAGGAGACGTCGCCAGTCGGTGAGAAGGTGTGGGGTAATCCGCCTTTCGTTCCAGGGGGCGCGGTGACGGGCAAGGTGATGGATTCGGATATGGCGGCCAAGCTGAGCTTCATTGGCAGAGCGGGGCATCCGTGCGGCGAGGATTTTATCGCTGCGCCGTTTCTTGCGGCTCATCCGGAGTTCGCGTGGCAGAAGTCGATCTTGCATGACATGAAGGCCGGCCCGTGGACGACGTTTGTGGCGGATGAGAAAAAGTAGTCCCCGGTTTCGGCCTACTTGCAGTGCGGCGATCAGAAATGAACGAGTCGTTCGGGGCTGAAGTCCCCCAGCACAAGATTCGCTTTTGCGCTGCCCTTGTCGATGATGAGCAGGGTTGAACCGGCGCGGCCGCGCGTCTTTGCCTCCAACTGGTGCGCCGACCACACGCCGCCTTCATGGCGAATGCCAGAGTAGGTGTACTCTCTTACCGCCCCGGTCCCTTTCATCGTTTTTTCAACATAGACAGGAAAGCCGTTGCTGCTGTCCAGCCATGTTTTGATCGCGGCGTAGTGGGTGTGGTCGGTTGGGCCGGGTACACTATTCACCACTTCGCAGTCCCTTGCGCCGCGTTTCGTTTCGGCAAGCGCGGTTTGGCTGGGCCAGAAATACTGCTGCTCGAAGAAATCCTCGTAGCTGAATCCGGGGCCTAACGGGCCATCGCTCCACTTGTCGAAGGGAAGCACCGACGGCGCTTTGTCGCCTCGATGTGCAATCAGGATCGCACTCTGGCCATCGGGCTTCATTTCGAGCAGGATGTGAATCTGCGCGCCCGCATTTGATTGCGCGCTCGCGTTCGGTGATGGAGAAATGTCCACCAGCACGCGCAGAACGCCGGGAAACCAGCGCGCCTTGATGGAAATGGCATCGCTTGTACGAACGCCATTCGCGTCCACCCGGACAAGGTGGCCGGCGACGCGGAAGTCAGCGGATTCCACGCGCTGCTTGGGAACAGCGAGGATAGAATGGGCATCCGCTGCGCTGGCGGGAATGGCGCAGAGGAGCAACGCGGCGAGGGTCCAGGCGGGCAATCTCATCCTTTCCCCCTTTCCATGCAGAGGCCGTCGCGAAGCCGGATGTGCCGGGGCGCGGAGTTGGCAATGTCGTTCTCGTGGGTGATGACGATCAGTGTCATGCCGTGCTTTTTCTGAATGCCGGTCAGCATCTCCATAATGCGCGCGGAGTTGACGCTGTCCAGGTTGCCGGTAGGCTCATCGGCCAGCAGGATGGCGGGATGGTTGGCCAGGGCTCGGGCAATGGCCACGCGCTGCCGTTCGCCCGCCGAAAGTTCGTTGGGATGTTGGTTGAGACGGTGTTCCATTCCCATCTCGCACAACAGGTCCCTGGCTCGCTGCGCACGGTTGTGCGGGATCGGCTCCCCGGCCAGCATGGGCACTTGCACGTTCTCAATGGCGCTCAACGTGGGCAGCAGATAAAAGGCCTGAAAGATGAACCCAATCTGCCGCGAGCGATAGGTGTCGAGATCGATGGCGGAGCCGAGCACGGCGTTCTGGAAGAGGACTTCTCCGCTGGTGGCGATGTCGAGCCCCCCCAGCAGTTGCAGCAGAGTGGATTTGCCGCTGCCGCTGGGTCCGCTGATGGCCACATATTCGCCGGCATCGATTGAAAAATCGACGCCGCGCAGGGCCTCGATGCGGCCTTCGTCGTAGCTCTTGCACAGTTTGCGTGCTTCCAGCAATGGGCTAGTCATGGCGCAGCGCTTCCACGGGCGAAAGATGCGCGCCGCGCCATGCTGGGAAGGCCCCGGCCACCAGTCCGGAGAGCACCGCAATCCCCAGCGACTCCCACAGATGCCCCGCGGAAAGAGAGGCGGAGACAATAGTCGCCGTTTGCGGCAGGGTAGACAGCAGGTTCAGAGTCCCCCAGCCGACGCCGATGCCTAATATACCACCGGCCAGACCGAGAAC
>PMOF01000030.1:3495-8059 GCA_003162495.1 Acidobacteriaceae bacterium | reverse complement strand
GCGATCCGGTGGCCAGCGGCGAACGGGATGCCGCGCACAATCGAGCCGCCAGCCACAACTACTTTCTGCTGGATCGATTCGAAGCCGGCGTGGCCCTGCGTGGAACCGAGGTCAAGTCGATCCGCCAGGGCAACGCCAACCTCAAGGATTCCTATGGCCTCATCAAAGACGGCGAGGCGTTTCTGCTCAACGTGCATATTGGTCCTTATTCACATGGCAACATAGCTAACCACGACGCCACACGCACCCGTAAGCTGCTGCTGCACCGGGATGAGGTTCGCAAGCTACTCTCCAAGACGCAGATCAAGGGCCACACGCTCATTCCCACCCGGCTTTACTTCCGCAACGGGCGGGTCAAGTGCGAACTGGCTGTGGCCAAGGGCAAACAGGACTGGGACAAGCGCGAGACCGAGAAGCGGCGCGAGGCCGACCGCGAAGCGCGCGCGGCGGTCAATGCCAGCAAGCACCGCACGGGGCGGTAGGGCTGGATGGCCAGCGTCTATCGGTGTGGGAAACAAAGGACGCGGGGGCCGTGCACTCCCGGGTCAAAGTGAAATAATAGAAAACATGCGCACTCAACTGTCCTTTGCACCACTTGCTGGAATCAAGACCGAATTGCTGGCAGTTCTGGCCGCCGACACACAAACCTCCAAAGAGCCCGACGCCGAACCGAAGGTGGTGTTGCTCACCTCGGACAAGGCCGTGAAGGCAGCCGCGGCGACCGTGCTCAGAAGCGGCGAATTCAAGGCAGGCGCGAATGAGACCCTGCTGCTGCACGCTCCTGAGGGCCTGGGCGCGACGCGGCTGTTGATCGTCGGCCTGGGGAAACAGTCTAAAGCTACCGTTCACCTTGTTCGCAATGCGGCCGGAACGGCCGTCCGCTTTGCCAAGCCGCGCGGCATTCGGAAGCTGGTGTTCGCGCCGCCTGAGCCGACTTTGCTGCCGCCCGGCCCCTGCGTGCGCGCCTCGGTGGAAGGCGCCTTTGTGGGTGACTTCGACCCTGACACCTACCGCAGCGATCGCCAGGACCTCAGCATTGACTCCTTCACGGTCGCCGTCCCCGAGCCGAAAGACAAGGCCGCGCTCAATGCTGCCTTCGCCGAGGGCGTGATCGTGGGCGAAAGCCAGAACTTTGCCCGCTCGCTGGTCAACGAACCAGGCAACAAGCTGACCCCCACTATTTTTGGACGGCGCGCCGCGGCCATGGCCGCCGAAGTCGGCCTGCCATGTAAGGTGTTCTCGACGGACAAGCTGCACGAACTGAAGATGGGCGCTTTCTGGAGCGTGTCTCAAGGCTCGGAAGAGCCGCCCGCGCTGATCGTGATGCGCTATGAGCCGAAGGGCTTGGCAAAAAATGCCGGCGGCCCGGTGCTGGGGCTGGTTGGCAAAGGAATCACGTTCGATACCGGCGGTATCTCGATCAAGCCTGCGGACAAGATGGAACTGATGAAGTACGACATGGCGGGCGGCGCGGCGATGGTTGGCGCCATGCGCGCCATCGCGCTGCTCAAGCCCAGAGTGCGTGTGATCGGCATTGTTTGCGCCGCGGAAAACATGCCCGACGGCAAGGCGCAAAAGCCCGGCGACGTGCAGACCGCCATGTCCGGCAAGACCATCGAGATCATCAACACTGACGCCGAAGGGCGGCTGGTGCTGGCCGATGGATTGACTTACGCGAAGCAACTGGGCGCGACCCACCTGATTGACGCGGCCACGTTGACCGGAGCCGTGGTGGTGGCGCTGGGCACAACCAATGCCGGCGGTTTCTCAAACGACGATGAGACCTATGCGAAATTCGAGGCGGCGTTGGACACTTCCGGCGAAAAGTTCTGGCGTCTGCCCTTGGGCGAGGAGTACGCCGAGCAGATCAAGAGCGACATCGGCGACATCAAGAACACCGGCGGCCGCTATGGCGGGGCGATTACCGCGGCGGAATTTTTGAAAGTGTTTGCAGAAGACACGCCGTGGATTCACCTGGACATTGCCGGCCTGGCATGGGTCGAAGACTCGAAGCCGTACATCGCCAAAGGGCCGAGCGGCGTTGCGGTCAGGTCGATCCTGGAGTGGGTGCGGAGTTACTAGATGCTGGCTTTTGCGAGGTTGGAGTGAGCGGCCCGAAGCTGACGCATTGAGGCTACCACTTACATCGACTCTGGGCTTTCGATGCCCAGCCAACTTAGCGCCATGACTAACTCCCGCAGCGCCACAGCCGCCGTCGCCAGCAGGAATGTTTTCCTCGCCGGGTCCTCTTCGGTGAGAATGTGGTGTTTGTGGTAGAAGTTATTGAACTCCTGGGCCAACTGGAAAGCGTGCTTGGCTAAGTAAGCGGGTTCAGAAGAAGCAATGCATTGCTCGAGAACCAATGTGCGCCGCCCAGCGCGCAGCCAGAGAGCCCAGATTTCCTGGGCCGCTTCACCTTCAAGATACGCGTCGATTCCCGTCAACTCCGCGAATTCCACTAATACAGTTTGCGGATTGATTCCGGCTTTTCGGAAGATATTGCGCGCGCGAACCACCGCGTATTGAATGTAGGGCCCGGTCTCGCCCTCAAAACTCAGCGCATCCTTGAAGTCGAAGGCGATGACCGAGTTGCGTGTGAACTTGAGCATGAAGTAGCGCAGCGCGCCGATGGCGATCTGTTTGGCGATGAGCCGCCGTTCGTTTTCATCCGCTCCAGTCTGGCGCGCTTCCACTTCGGCGCTGGTAGCCGCGATCAGCTTGTCGATGAGGTCGTCCGCTTTGACGCCGAAGCCCTTGCGCCCACTGACCAGGATATAAGGACTATCAAGATCTTCCTGCGCAATTTCATAGCCGAGATCAAGAGCGCAGCGCGGCGTAAGCGCCACTTTCTCATAGCCGAAATGGATGCAGTGATCCGCTTGGTCGACGAATCCCATCCCTCGTAGTGCCTGAACCAGATTCGCCTGCGGATCGTTCTGCCGCACATCGATCACGTTATAAGTGGCCTGCGCGCCGCCGAAATGGGGATGAGTCTCGTCGCCATGTTCTGCTGAAATCCAGCACTCATGATCGGAGTAAGTGAAGAATGGCTTGTAACCGAAGTCCTTTCCCAGCAGCCCAAACTTCCATAAGTGATAAGCGATATCTTTGCCCACATAAGTTACTGTTCCGTTCGAGCGGACAATAACTTTGGCGTCTTCATCGAGCGCTCCTTCAACTACTTCGGCGCCCGGCCTCCGCATTACCCAGCAGCCCTTATTCTTGCCTTCATTTTCAAAGTAGAGAACGCCCTTTTGCTTCATCTGCTCGAAGGCCGCCTCCCAGAAGTTGAGGTGCAGGATTTCACTTTCGCGGGGCAGGAAATCATACTCGATGTCGAGGCGCAGCATGGTTTCGAGATGCCGCTTGAGAACCGCAGTCGAAATGAGCTCGGCGATTTCAGCGGTCTCGTTGCTCCCTTGCTCGATCTCGTGCAGGGTGGCATAGCGAAGCTGCTTGCGCACCGCGTTCTCCTCATCGCTACCCTGCTCGTACCATTGTGAAGTGCGTGCATAGAGATCCCAGCAGTAGTAGTCGATCCGCTCGCCGTCCGCGGCGTGGTTATCCGACTCTGCAATCAGTGCGCGGACTTCGGCGACGGTCTTGTTTTCAAGATGAATCAAGCCGACAACGATATCCGCGACCTGGACGCCGGTGTTGTCGATGTAATTCTGCACGTCGACCTTTTGTCCCGCGGCGCGCAGCAATCGGACGAACGTGTCGCCGAGGATGGCGTTGCGCAAGTGGCCGATGTGCGCTGCCTTGTTGGGATTGATGCTGGTATGTTCAACCAGCGAGTGCAAGCCGCTCGCGACGCGCGCCAGACTTTTTCCGCCCGCAACCAGCCGCACGCCCGCGGCGCGGTCGAGGCGCGCATTGATGTAGCCGGCGCCGGCAACTTCAAAGCCATCGAACCCGTCCACCGCTCCCAGCGCCGCTACGATTTCCTGGGCAATGATTTTGGGCGATTTGCGCAGCTTGCGGGCCAATTCAAAAGCAATGGGTGTGGCCAACTCGCCGAACTGAAGGTCGGGCGGAATCTCAATGGGGATGTTCTCCAATTCAAGATCGTACTTTGCCGTCAGCACACTGCGAAGCTGGGCCCGAAGCCTCTGTTGCAATTCCAAATACACGCGGGGATGCCTCAGAAATCCTTGATTTTCAAGGGCGATTCTACCACCTGCGGCGGCCATACTTGGTTCGATTGGGTTTCATACGATACCGTAAGATGAAGTAGATTGCCTTCTTGCCTATTGCTTGCACATTGGGCGGGGACTGAAGGCCGCACCCTTCCCATGACCAACGAATCCAGCCCAGGCCGCTTTTATCTGACCACGCCGATCTATTACGTCAATGCGCGGCCACACCTGGGCCACGCCTACTCGACCATCGTGTGCGACGCCATTGCGCGGCGCAAGCGGGCGCTGGGCATCGATACATGGTTCTTGACAGGCACCGACGAGCATGGGCAGAAGATAGAACGCTCCGCTGCCCAGGCCGGACGCACGCCCGCCGAGTTTGCGACCGCAATTTCAGCGGAGTTTCGCGGACTCTGGGACCGGCT
>PMOF01000030.1:705-3473 GCA_003162495.1 Acidobacteriaceae bacterium | reverse complement strand
GGGCTTCATCTACAAAGGCTTTTATACGGGCCAGTACTGCGTCTCCGATGAGGCGTATGTGGACGGCCCGCCGGGGACATATTGCCCGGACTGCGGAAGGCTGACCGAAACCGTCAGCGAAGAAAATTATTTCTTCAAGCTGTCGGCCTTTGAGCGCAAGCTGCTGGAGTTTTATGAAGCCAACCCCGGCTTCATGCAACCAGAATCGACGCGTCGCGAAGTGGTTTCGTTTGTCCGCGGCGGGTTGAAGGACTTGTCCGTGAGCCGGACCAGTTTTTCGTGGGGCATTCCTGTCCCCGGCGATGAGAAGCACGTGATTTATGTGTGGCTGGATGCCTTGGCCAATTACATTACGGCGCTGGGCTACGGGTCTGACAAGCCAGAAGACCAGGCGCGATTCGCCAAGTTCTGGCCGGCGGACATGCATCTGATCGGCAAAGAGATCAGCCGCTTCCATTGCGTGTATTGGCCGGCATTCCTGATGGCGGCGGGGATTGCTGTGCCGCGGTCGGTGAGGGCCAACGGCTGGTTGCTCTTCGACCAGGGCAAGATGTCGAAGTCGCGCGGCAATATTGTGCGCGCGGAGACGGTGCAGGAAGTGTTAGGCGCCGATGCGCTGCGCTACTTCCTGCTGCGGGAGATTCCTTTCGGGCAGGATGGCAGCTTCAGCTTCGACGCGCTGGTGCAGCGCTACAACGGCGACCTGGCCAACGGCTATGGCAACCTGGTAAGCCGCGTGGTGAGCATGGTGCACAAGTACTTTGGCGGTTCGGAGCCGTTTAGCGGGACGGTGCCGGTGGCAGGAGTTGAAACCGCCGCCGAGGCTGCGCTGCGCGAGTGCGCGGAGCGGACCATCGCGGCATTTGGTCTCGAATTTGACGCGCTCAACTTCTCTGAAGCGTTGAAGAGCCTGTGGCTGCTGGTGGCGGATACGGATGGCTATTTGACCGCCAATGCTCCGTGGAAACGACCGCCGGACCGTTCGGAGGCGAAGCACTTGAAGCATCAGGCGCGGGTGCTGGCGACGGCCGCCGAATCCATCCGCATCATCACCGCCCTGGTGTACCCAATCCTGCCGGATGCCGCAGCCAAAGTGTGGCGGCAACTCGGGCAGGGTGAAATTGCGGACGCAGCGAAGCAAGCATTTTTGACGAATCTCGCGTGGGGCGGATTGAAGGCCGGGACCCGTTTTGGAGTACCCGCAGCGCTGTTTCCACGCGCGGAAAAGGAAGCAATCGACCGTATGCAAAACCTGGAAGACGAGAACAACAGCAGCGCCGTTGAAGCCGTCGGCAGTGGTGGGGCAGAGGGCGGCTCACCCGCCAAATCAGCGCCGGAAATGCCGACTTCGGCACTCTCTATCAGCCCGGTTCCCGAGCCGCCCACACCCACGGTGGCTCCGGCTCCCCAAGAACCTTCGTCAATCCCGCCAACCCTTGTTGCGGCGGTGGCGCCCCCCGCGCTCGCGCCCCCCGCGGAGCAGCCGGTTGCACCATCGCAGGCGTCTGCCGCCTCAGAACACATCACCATCGACGACTTCACCAAGGTGGATTTGCGCGTGGCGCAGATCCTGGTGGCCGAACGTGTGCCCAAGGCCGACAAGCTGTTGCGGCTGGAAGTTGATCTGGGCTATGAGAAGCGTCAAATTCTGGCCGGCATTGCGCAGTTCTACGAGCCGGAAAAGCTGATCGGCCGCAAGATCGTGATCGTGGCCAACCTGGCTCCGCGCAAGATGCGCGGCCTCGAGTCAAACGGCATGCTGTTGGCCGCTTCGCTTCCGGATGGAGCGCCGGTGCTGGCCGGGTTCCTGGAAGAGGTTCCGCTGGGGGCAAGGCTGAAGTAAGCGTAAAAGTAAACCGCAGGCTTTGCACAGTTGCCACTTGCAGCCCACGCTTTGCACTCCTCCGGAGGTTCAGGATTGCTGATCGATTCTCACGCCCACCTGGACAGCGAGCGCTATGCGGACGACCGCTTGGCCATTCTGAGGCGCGCGTGGGAGGCGGGCGTGGGCGCGGTGCTGGCCATCGGAATCGGCGAGCAAGCCGGCGAGATGCAGGGAGCGCTCGATCTTTGCCGCCATTTCAATGGGCAGGCAAATTTGCCGCGGCTTTATGCCAGCGCGGGGGTTTATCCGCACAATACGCACCAGGCCGATGCGGCGGTGCTGGCAAAGCTGGAGGGGTTGCTGGCCGAGCCGGAGGTGATTGCCTGCGGAGAGATTGGACTGGACTACTATCATGAGGGCGCGGCGCACGATGTGCAGCGGGCGGGGCTAATTGCCCAACTGGAGATTGCGGCGACCAGGAAGCGGCCGATCCTGATCCATTGCAGGCCGACGAACGACGGAGCAGGCGCCGAGATGGACGCGTGGGACGATCTCTTTGAAATTCTGGACGTGCATTGGCGACAAACCGGGCTGGGTGGCGTGATGCATTGCTTCGGCGGAGGGTGGGAGCAGGCGCGGCGGTCGCTGGACCTGGGGTTTCTGATTTCGTTTGCCGGCAACCTGACCTATCCCAAGGCGCAGCCGCTGAGGGATGTGGCCGCCCGGCTGCCAATGAACGGGGTTCTGGTGGAAACGGACGCTCCGTGGCTGGCCCCGGCGCCCGACCGCGGCAAGCGCAATGAGCCCGCCTGGGTGGCGCGAACTGCCCAGTCGCTGGCCGGATTGCTGGCCGTGACGGAGGAAGAAATCGCCGCTGAAACCACGAAAAACTTCTTCCGGCTGTTTGACCTAAGCCCAAACGTGGGAAACTGATAGAGGCCCC
>PMOF01000030.1:0-679 GCA_003162495.1 Acidobacteriaceae bacterium | reverse complement strand
CAGCGCTTCGACTTGAAGGATTCGCATTCGGAGGTCACGCTTGCGGAAGGCGACAAGGAGATTCAGCTGTCTTCGGCCAACGAATACAAACTGGAGGCAGTCAAGGAGATTCTTGGCCAGAAGCTTGTGAAGCGCGGCGTGTCGCTGAAGAATCTGACCTATGAGAAGCTGGAACAGGGTTCCGGCCAAAGCATGCGGCAAAAGATCAAGCTGCAGCAGGGCATCCCGACCGACAAGGCGAAGGAAATCGTTCGTCTGGTCAAGGACTCGAAAAAGAAGGCGCAGGCCAGCATCCAGGGCGATACCGTGAGAATATCGAGCAAAGACCGCGACGAGCTGCAGGCGATTATCGCTCTGCTGCGCGGTAAAGATCTGGGCGTGGAGTTGCAGTTTACCAACTACCGCACGAATTGACCGCCTGCGATGGGGCAACTTTTCAAACGGCCTGACGCATAGATCGGCGGCCGCACTGTAGGATTAAGCGCGAGAAGCGGAGAACTTTGAGCACACTGGCAATAGCGACGGCGAGAGAAGTGTTCGATCTGCTGCGGGACGATCTGATGGCGATCGAGCAGGAGCTTGGCCGCGATGCCGCTTCCGGCGTAAGCACCATCACGGAGATCGCCGAATATCTGCGCGAAGGCGGCGGCAAGCGCATACGCCCTTCGCTGCTGCTGCT
>PMOF01000094.1 GCA_003162495.1 Acidobacteriaceae bacterium | reverse complement strand
CGGAGATTACGAAATAACAGGGACTAGGGACGTAGGGACTCAGGGACTAGAGATCAGCCGCGGACAAACTGATGTCTGATCTCCGGCCCTGATCACCAGAAGGACGAACAAGCATGGTAGGACAGAGAATTCGCATACGGTTGAAGGCATACGATTATCGCGTGCTGGACACCTCGACCGGCGAAATTGTGGAGACGGCCAAGCGCACCGGAGCAACCGTGGCAGGCCCCATTCCCTTGCCGACGATCAAGAACAAATATTGCGTGCTGCGTTCGCCCCACGTGGACAAGAAGTCCCGCGAGGCTTTCGAGATTCGCACCCACAAACGGCTGATCGATATTCTCGAGCCGACCCAGCAAACGGTGGACGCGCTGATGAAGCTCGATCTGCCGGCGGGCGTCGATGTCGAGATCAAGGCGTTTGAAAAATAGCCACCCGTGGTGGGGCAGACGCGCCTTACGGCGCACAACCTTCGTGGAAGCCGCGCGAAGCAGTAAAAAAGGTCCGGAAGGACCCCGGCAGTGCGATGAGTTCAACATCGCATGATGAGGTGAGGAAGACATGGCAGTTACAGGAATTGTGGGAAAAAAGATCGGCATGACGCAGGTCTTCGATGAAAAGGGCGACGTGCACCCGATTACGGTGCTGCAGGCCGGCCCGTGCGTGATTACGCAGTTGAAGACGCTGGCGCGCGACGGCTATGAGGCTGCGCAGATCGGCCTGGTCGAGTTTGTCAAAAACAAGAATGTGACCAAACCGCAGGCTGGGCACTTCGCCAAAACCGAGGCGCCGCCGGTCAAAGTAATTCGCGAAGTCGCGCTTGAAGTGGATGCGGACGGAGTGGTCGCGACCAAGGCGGGCGACCGTGTGTTGGTTGACATCTTCTCCGAGACGCGGTTTGTCGATGTGATTGGCACCTCCAAAGGCCGCGGCTTTGCAGGCGTCGTGCGCCGTCACGGTTTTGGTGGCGGACCCAAATCGCACGGACATATGTTTCAGGTGCAGGGCTCGATCGGCGCCTCCAGTTTTCCGTCGCGCGTGTTTCCGGGGCAGCGGATGCCGGGGCACATGGGCGCGGAGCAGGTGACGGTTCGCAATCTGCGCATTCGCGGCATCGACATTGAAGAGAATCTGATCATGGTTGAAGGCGCGGTTCCCGGATCGCGCGAAGGGTATGTGCTGATTTCGAAGGCCAAGACTCCGCCGCGCGAGCGCCGTGGCTTTGCCGGTTCCGGCACTGTTGATCCGTTGAAGGCATCGAAGAAGGCCGGCGGCAAGCGTAAATAGCACCTGCGGTGCGGCCAATCGCGCCTTGCGGCGCAAGAGAGTTTGAGAGCCCGGAGCGATGCTCGGGGCGGAAGAAGAAGAAGATGGCAAACGTGGATGTATTGAACATGAACGGAGACAAGGTTGGGACGCTGGAGTTGTCTGATGCGCTCTTTGGACCCGACCAGGTGAACGAGGCTCTGCTGTGGGAGGCGGTGAAGCACTACCGCGCTTCGCTGCGCCAGGGCACGGCCGCCACCAAGAGCCGCACCCAGGTTGCTGGTTCCGGCAAGAAGCTGTGGAAGCAGAAGGGCACTGGCCGGGCGCGAATCGGCTCGGTGCGTTCGCCGCTTTGGCGCCACGGCTACACGGTGCACGGGCCGCAGCCGCGCAGCTACGAGTACGCGTTTCCGCGCAAGAAGCTGCTCGGGGCCTTACGCTCAGCGCTGGCTTCGAAGCTGGCCGACGGCAAGCTCACCGTAGTCGACACGCTGGAGCTCAAAGACGGCAAGACCAAACTCTACCGCGCGGCGCTGGACAAGCTGGACGTTACGCGCACAGCTCTTTTGGTTGAGAACAACAAGACGCTGACCCAATCGCTGCTGCTGGGCGCGCGCAACCTGGCGGGCGTGGAACTGGTGCTCAACAACGAAGTGCACCCTTACGATCTGCTGCGCTATGAACGGGCCATTTTCTCGACGGCCGCCATCGAGCAACTCATCGAGATGTTTGAGAAAGCCGCGTCAAAGCGCAAGCATGCCGCGGAAACGGAGGCAGCGTAATGCCGACACTTTATACCGTGATTCGCCGCCCGCTGATTACTGAAAAGGGATTGAGCGTGAAAGAGACCGAGGGGACGCTGGTGTTCGACGTCGCTCCCGAGGCCACTAAAACTGAAGTCAAGCAGGCAGTCGAGACGCTCTTCAAGGTGAAGGTGATCGCGGTGCGCACGGCCAATGTGGTCGGCAAGGAACGCCGCCGCGGCAAATTTGCGGGCTTCCGTCCGGACTGGAAGAAGGCTTACGTCCGGCTGAAAGCGGGCGAAAAGCTGCCGGAATACGTGAGCAACCTCTAGAAGTGCAGGGAATAGAGACTAGGGACTAGTAAAGACCCGGCCTTGAAGGACTATCGGAACTCGGAAGTGGATTGAGTTCCGGAGAAACGGGGAGAGCGGCGCGAGAGATTTTCAAGCGTCAGCACTCCAGGACAAAGACGATGGCAATCAAGACATACCGACCGATTACACCGACCTTGCGGTTTCAGACCTCGCTGGTCAACGACGACCTGACGACGGATTCGCCGCACAAGCCGCTTTTGACGGTCAAGAAGCGCACCGGCGGCCGCCGCAATTCGGGCGACCTGACCATCCGCCATCACGGCGGCGGGCACAAGCAGAAGCTACGCCTGATCGATTTCAAGCGCGAGAAGTACGGGGTGCCGGGGCGCGTCGCCACCATCGAATACGATCCCAACCGTTCGGCCCGCATCGCGCTGGTGCATTACGCCGACGGCGAGAAGCGCTACATTCTGCAGCCGGTGGGCCTCAAGGTGGGCGCTACGGTAACCTCCGGTCCTGAAGCAGACATTTTGATCGGCAATGCGCTGCCGCTCAAGAGCATTCCTTCCGGCACCACGGTGCATGCCATTGAATTGCGTCCGGGCAAAGGCGCACAGATGGCTCGCTCCGCCGGAACTCAAGCGCAGTTGGTTGCCAAAGAGGGTGAATACGCGCTTCTCAAACTGCCTTCCGGCGAGACCCGCAAGGTGCTGGCCGAATGCATGGCGACCATCGGACAGGTAGGCAACACGGACCATGAGAATGTGTCGATCGGCAAGGCGGGACGCAATCGCTGGAAGGGCATTCGCCCCAGCAACCGCGGCGTTTCGATGAATCCAGTGGACCACCCGCACGGCGGCGGCGAGGGCAAGACCTCGGGCGGCCGTCATCCGGTAACTCCGTGGGGCCAGCCGACACGCGGTTACAAGACACGCAACAACAAGCGGACCGACGCGTTTATCATCAGCCGCCGACAGAAGTAGAAATGCAGCTTTTAGCTTCTAGCTTCCAGCTTCTAGCTAAACGGTTGTGAAAAGAGATTTAAGGCAATGGCCGGTCGATAGCGAACGTTTCAAAGCTAGAGGCTAAAGGCTGGAAGCTAGGAGCTGAGTTTTATGGCACGTTCGACAAAGAAGGGCCCGTTCGTGGATGCGCACCTCACGGTGAAGATCGAGGTGTTGAACCAGGCCAACGACAAGAAGGTCGTGAAGACCTGGTCGCGGCGTTCGACGATTTTTCCCGAGTTTGTGGGGCACACGATCGCCGTCCACAACGGCAAGAAATTTGTTCCGGTGTATGTGACCGAGAACATGGTGGGACACAAGCTGGGCGAGTTTGCGCCCACGCGCACGTTCAAAGGGCATACCGGGGGCAGCAGCAAGGCCGCTGCTGAGGTCACGGCCAAGCCGCGGTAGAGACAGGGACTATATGGGACCAGGGAGCAGGGACTGCTGGGCAGAACCAGCCACTGGCGGAGATTTGAGGAAGACACAATGGCAGTCGTGACAAACGAATATCGGGCCGAGGCCAGGTTTCAGCGCGTGTCGCCGCAAAAGGCGCGGCTGGTGTTGGATCTGATCAAAGGCCGGGGAGTGCAGGAGGCGCTGGAGACGGCGGCCTTCACCAAGAAGCGGATCGCTCCGGTGATTCACAAGCTGCTGACGTCGGCGGTGGACAACGCAAAGTATCTGTCCGGCGAGCGGGGGTTGGATCTGGACGTGGACAATCTCTACGTCAAGCTGGCCCTGGCCAATGACGGACCGCGCATGAAGCGCATTCGCCCCGCGCCGATGGGGCGGGCTTTCCGCTATCAGCGCAGGCTGACGCACATTATTCTTTCCGTTGCCGAGCGCCAGGCAGCCAACGGGCTTGTGACAAAGATCGAGGAGCCGAAGGTCGCGCCCGCGTTGGCGCCCAAGGCAGCACCGAAGGCTGGGGCCAAGGCGAGCAAACCAGCGTCCAAGGCCACCAAGACCAAGAGCGGGACCAAGACCGAAAAGCCAAAGGCGGCGGCCAAGAAGGCTGGGGCGCCGAAGGCAACGGCCAAGACAGCTGAGACGGCCGAGGCGCCGAAGGCAAAGACAACTGGGAAAAAGGCCGGCAAGAAGGCCTAGAGGTTTTGAGAGGAAGCATATGGGACAGAAAGTCCATCCTTACGGATTTCGGCTGGGAGTGAACAAGCCGTGGCGTTCGCGCTGGTTCTCTGAGCGCGACTATTCGAAGCTCCTGGTCGAGGACGTGAAGCTGAAGGCTGAGTTGCGCGAGAAGCTGAAGGCCGCAGGCGTGAGCTCGGTCGAGATCGAGCGACCCGGCAATAAGCTGCGCTTTTTGATCCGCACCGCCCGGCCTGGCATCGTGATCGGCCGCAAGGGCGCGGAGATCGAGAAGCTCAAGACCGAGCTCGGCAAGCGCACCAACCGCGACGTGTTCATCGACATCATCGAAGTGAACAAGCCGGAGCTGGACGCGCAACTGGTTTCAGAGAACATCGCGCTGCAACTGGAAAAGCGCGTCAGCTTCCGCCGCGCGATGAGAAAAAGTGTGGACTCGGCGCTGCGCTTCGGCTGCAAGGGCATCAAGGTGCGTGTATCGGGCCGGCTGAACGGCAATGAAATCGCCCGCTCGGAGTGGTACCTGCAGGGGCGTTTGCCGCTGCACACGCTGCGCGCCGATATCGATTACGGGTTTACCGAGGCGCATACAACGTATGGCGTGATCGGCGTGAAGACGTGGATCTATCGCGGCGACATCTATGAGCAGAAGCGGCGTCAGAATCCGCCCGTCGGCACGTCGGTGTTCTAGAAGCAGGGAATAGGGACCAGGGAATAGGGGTTCCAATTGCCGGTAGATTGATTGTTGGTTGTTGAGGTTTGCACTACGCAGACCGGGAAGCGAATCGCGACGGGATGAAGCTAGTCCCTAATCCCTATTCCCTATTCCCTGTCTTTTCGAGGTTTTTCGCTATGTTGATGCCAAAGAAGGTGAAGTTTCGCAAGCAGCAGAAGGGCAAACGCCGCGGCAAGGCGTGGCGCGGCTCCTCGCTGTCGTTCGGCGAATACGGGTTGAAGGTGCTGGAGTGCGGTTACATCACCGACCGGCAGATCGAGGCCAGCCGCATCGCCATGACCCGCTTCATCAAGCGCGGCGGCAAGATCTGGCTGCGCCTGTTCCCGGATAAACCGATCACCAAAAAGCCGGCCGAAGTCCGCATGGGCTCGGGCAAGGGCGCGCTGGACCACTGGGTCGCGGTGGTGCGGCCGGGCAAGATCCTTTTCGAAATGGAAGGGGTGGCTCCGGAGATTGCGCAGGAAGCCATGCGGCTGGCTTCAAACAAGCTGCCGCTGAGGACCAAGTTCGTGATGCGGCCGGGCGCCGAAAAAGTAGTCGCCGCGGCGAAGTAGTGTGGTCTCCCACCCTTTCCGCAAACAGCGCGGAAAGGATGGGGCACCCAGTTTTTAGAAGGTTGACGCGCTGCGCCGAATTGGGCGTGCAGGCGGCGGAGAGAGAAACAGAGATGGAACTCGAGAAGATTCGCAATTTGAGCGACGAAGAATTGCAGCACCAGGAGAAGACAACCTCCGAGCAGCTTTTCCGGCTTCGCTTTCAGGTTTCCCTGGGGCAGAACGACGGAGTGAAGAAGCTCCGCCAGTTGCGCAAGGAGATTGCTCAGATCAAGACCGTGGCCAAAGAGCGCGCGTTGAGCATTCGCGGCGCGGCCGCGGATAGCAAGGTTGCGGAAACAACCAGCAAAGGAGCCCGATAAATGGCGGCGACTACAGAGGCAGTGCACGCACCGGGGACGGGCGCGCGGCGCAATGAGAAGGTCGGCAATGTGGTCTCGACCAAGATGCAGAAGACGATTGTGGTCGAAGTCGAAATGCGCAAGGCTCATGCCAAGTACAAGCGAATCGTGCGCTCGACCAAGAAGTTTTATGCCCACGACGAGCAGAGCTCGGCGCGCATGGGCGACGTGGTGCGCATCCGGGAGACGCGCCCCTTGAGCAAGTTGAAGCGGTGGTCGCTCGAAGAGATTGTGCGGCGCTCGGCCCTTGGTCAGATCGAGGACGCCGAACCGAAAACAGAAATCAAGGCCGCAAGCTAACCGGAGCGAGTTAAGGAGAAGAACCCATGGCTGTGCAAATGAGAACCATGCTCGCGGTGGCCGACAACTCCGGCGCGCGCAAGCTGCAAGTGATTCTGCCGCTGGGCGGCGGACTGGGCAAGAAGGCCGGCCTCGGCGACGTAGTGACCGCGGCGGTCAAGGAAGCCTCGCCGGACGGCACGGTCAAGAAGGGCAAAGTGGTGAAGGCGGTGATCGTCCGCACCCGCAAGGAATACCGTAGGCGCGACGGCACCTATATCCGGTTTGATGAGAACGCGGCGGTCGTAATCGACGATGCACGCGAGCCGGTGGGAACGCGCGTCTTCGGGCCGGTGGCCCGCGAACTGCGCGAGAAGAAGTTTTTGAAAATTGTTTCGCTGGCCCCGGAAGTGGTTTAACGGCAGTGGTCAGTGATTAGTGGTTAGTGATTAGGAACGGCAATGGTCTGTGATCAGTCTTAGTGGCCTGAAAGAAGTAATTGGTCAGTGCAGCTGTGTTGCCTGTACCAGTTGAAAATCTGGCCACTAATCACTCAACACTAACCACTGTTTTTGGAGAGAAGATGCCGAGTTTGAATATTCATCGCAACGATACGGTCAAGGTGCTCACGGGCTCGGACCGGGGCAAAACGGGCCGCGTGCTGCGCGTGTTTCCGGACAAGGGCACGGTGCTTGTGGAGCACGTGCGGGTGGTCAAGAAGACGGTTTCGAGCAAGCAGGGACAGCGCACCAAGGGCGGCATCGCAGAGCAGGAATCGCCCATCGATGTCTCGAACGTGATGCTGGTGTGCGCCAACTGCGGCCCGGTGCGCGTGGGATACAAGGTTGAAGGCGACCACAAGGTGCGCGTCTGCAAGAAATGCGGGCAGACCTTGCCAACTAAGAAGTAACGGGACTTGAGCCCGCTGGGATGAGGCGCGCAGCGCTTCCGCCCGTGCGGCAAGCGCCTTCCGCAACGGTAAACGGCCGGAAAATGCGAGCCAATCCGAGGGCCGGAAGAAAGAGAGCATAGGAACATGGCAGCAAGATTGAAAGAGAAGTATCACAAGGAGATCAAGAAGGCTCTGCAGAAGGAGCTGGGTCTTGACAATGCAATGGCGGTGCCGGAGCTGGACAAGATCGTGATCAATATGGGTCTGGGCGAGGCCACGGGCAACACCAAGCTGCTTGATCCGCTGGTGAACGACCTGGCGTTGATTGCCGGGCAGAAGCCGGTGACCACCAAGGCCAAGAAATCGATTGCAGCCTTCAAGGTGAGAGCGGGCATGTCAATCGGGGCCATGGTCACGCTGCGCAACGAGAAGGCGTATGAGTTTCTTGACCGCCTGATTTCAACGGCGCTGCCACGAGTGCGCGACTTCCGGGGCGTATCGACAAAGAGTTTCGACGGACGCGGCAACTACACACTTGGCCTGCGCGATCAGTTGATTTTTCCTGAGATCGATTATTCCAAAGTGGAGAAGCTGAAGGGCATGAACATCACCATCGTGACCACGGCCAAGGACGACAACCAGGCGAGGGCGTTGCTGGCGCATTTCGGCATGCCGTTCCGCCAGGGCGCGTAAGGGGATTTGAGGATTTATGGCAACCACTGCAAAAAGGGTGAAAGACGCGCGGAAGCCGAAGTTCAGCTGCCGCAAGCACAACCGGTGCCAGCTCTGCGGACGGCCGCGAGGATTTTTGCGCAAGTTTGGCGTTTGCCGCTTGTGTTTCCGGGGGCTGGCGCTCAAGGGTGAGATTCCCGGCGTCGTCAAGTCGAGCTGGTAGCAAAACAGTGGCTAGTGGATAGTGAACAGTGGTCAGTTGATTCATGCCTGAACTGGCCGCATCGGTGAGGACCAAACGGTTCGCTGCTGACCACTAATCACTGACCACTGATCACTGTAGTATGCATTCCCGCTGGTTCTCCCTGGATCCGGAGCAAGGAAAACAGGGAGCGAACGGGGAATGAAGGAGAAGGAATGAGTCTGACTGACCCAGTAGCCGATTTTCTGGCGCGGATCCGGAACGCAATCCGGGCGCGTCATCAGAAGCTGGATGTTCCGGCTTCGAAGCTGAAGACCGAGATTGCCCGCATCCTCAAAGAGGAGGGCTATATCTCGAACTACAAGACACAGGAAGAGGAAGGCAAGCAGGTTCTGCGCGTGTATCTGAAGTATGGCGGCGCAGAAGCGGCCATCCGCGATCTGGCGCGCATCTCGCGTCCCGGCTGCCGTGTATACATCGGCCGCGACGAGATCAAGCGCGTTCAGGGCGGCCTAGGCATTTCAATTATGACGACGCCCAAGGGCGTGATGACCGGCCGTCAGGCGCGCCGCGAAGGCGTGGGCGGCGAGCTGCTCTGCGAAGTGTGGTAAGGACTGGCCGTCCAGGCAATCGCCTTCGGCGTGTCCGGACGTGCCTCGTCGGTTATTAAGCGATTGGTTTGGCTGGGGCGCTGCTCCGGCAGGCTACAGTGGAACTCCAGAGTAACTTTGGCGGGACTCGCAAGCCAGAAGAAGGATTGAATTCATGTCGCGCATTGGAAAGAAGCCGATCCCGCTGCCCGCGGGCGTGAAGTATAGGGTCGAGGGCAATACCGTTCTGGTCGAGGGGCCCAAGGGGAAAGTTTCGGCGCTGATCGCCGAGGGCATCTCTCTCGCAACCGTGGGCGGGGAACTGCACGTGAATCGCTCGGCCGACAAATACGCTGCGGTGCATGGGCTGACCCGGGCGTTGGTGTTCAACGCCGTTCACGGCGTCACCACAGGTTGGAAGCGCGAGCTGGACATTGTGGGCATCGGTTACCGCGCCGAATTGAAGGGCAAGGGAACGGTCGTTTTCACGCTGGGCTACTCGCACCAGATCGAGGTTCCGCTACCTTCGGGCATTGAGGTGGCTGTCGATCCCAAGCAGACCCACTTGACTGTTTCCGGCATCGACCGGCAAAAGGTGGGCCAGGTGGCGGCTGACATGCGCTCGCTGCGCAAGCCCGATCCTTACAAGAACAAAGGTGTGCGTTACTCAGACGAGAAGCTGAAGAAGAAGGCCGGCAAGACGGGCGCGAAGTAAGAAAGGCAGGGACCAGGGACTAAGGGAACAGGGACTAGTTCGTCGCGGAGATTCGCAGATTCATCTTCTCCTTAGTCCCTTAGTCCCCAGTCCCGAATCCCTAAAAAACAACCGAACGGGGACGCAGGGCGGCTCCGCTGATAGGAACGAGAGACCATGATTACGCAGACCAAGAGGAACGCAATCCGCCAGCGCATTCACGACCGCATCCGTCGCAAGATGACGGGCACCGAGGTGCGGCCGCGGCTGAACGTTTACCGCTCGCTGAACCACATTTACGCGCAGGTGATCGACGACCAGAAGGGCGAGACGCTGGTTTCGGCCTCTTCCATTAAGTTGAAGACCGGCGGCAATGTGGCCGCGGCCAAAGAGATCGGCAAGGCCGTTGCCGAGCTGGCCGTGAAACAGGGCATCAAGAAGGTGGTCTTCGATCGCGGCGGCTACCTTTATCACGGGCGCATCAAGGCGCTGGCCGATGCGGCCCGCGAAGCAGGGTTGGAGTTCTAATGGCAGCTACTAGCCGCCAGCTTCTAGCTGCTAGCTTATCGAGGTAACTGGACAAACGTGGCAACCACGAGATCAGCTAGAAGCTAAGAGCTAGAGGCTAGCGGCTCAAGAAGAGACGAGAGAGCAATGACGATTCTGAAAAAGAAACTCGATGCCAACCAGTACAACCTGAAGGATCAGGTGGTGGCCATCAATCGTGTGACCAAAGTGGTGAAGGGCGGCAAGAACATGTCGTTTGCCGCGCTGGTGGTGGTGGGTGACGCCGCTGCCGGAGTGGTGGGCCACGGTTCCGGCAAGGCCAAGGAGGTTCCCCAGGCGATTCGCAAGGGAATCGAGTCGGCCAAGAAAAATCTGGTTCGGGTGAACCTGACCGAAACCACAATTCCACACCAGGTGCTGGGGCGCTTTGGCTCCGGCCAGGTGCTGCTCAAGCCGGCCCCCGAGGGCACTGGAGTGATCGCCGGCGGCGCGGTGCGCGCGGTAATGACCTCGGCCGGTGTGCAGAATGTGCTCACCAAGAGCCTGGGCTCGCCCAATCCGCACAACGTCGTCAAGGCGACGTTCGATGCGCTGGTGCAGTTGCGCGACCGGGCGGCTGTCGCCACCATGCGCGGCAAGACCGTGGAGGAGATGTAGGCCATGGCGAAAACCAAAGATACCAAGAAGATTGGGATGATTCGCATTGAGTACTACCGCTCCAAGAACTCCACGCCGTTCAAGCATAAAGCGGTGGTCAAGGGGCTGGGCTTTACGCGGCTCAATCAGATTGTCGAGCGCGTGGATAACGAATCGATTCGCGGCATGGTGAAGACCATACCGCACCTGGTTCGGATACTCGAAGGCTAGCTACTAGCCTCTAGCTCCTAGCAGTCCTTGCTGAGCCAATGAATTTGGTGCCAGTGCGATGAGCTAGAAGCTGAAAGCTAGCAGCTAGGGGTTGCATCACAACGCGAGTCGGCGGAGTAAGAAAATTCCGACGGCGCTACAGCGAGGAAAATCATGGCAAAGAATCTATCGAATTTACGTGCGCCCAAGAAAGCCAACACTGGGAGCAAGCGTGTGGGCCGGGGTATGGGATCCGGCATGGGCAAAACCTCAACCCGAGGGCACAAAGGCCAGGGTTCGCGCACCGGCTCGAGCTTAATGCGCGGCTTTGAGGGCGGCCAGATGCCGCTGCATCGCCGGCTTCCCAAGCGCGGCTTTACCAACATCTTCCGCACCGAATATGCGGTCATCAATCTCGA
>PMOF01000042.1 GCA_003162495.1 Acidobacteriaceae bacterium | reverse complement strand
GCATCCATCGCCCACGGGCCCGCCGCGCTGATTCAGCTGCTCCACAACATAGGCCCGGTAGCCATGTCCGTGCTGGTGTTGCTTCTCCTCGCCAGCCTCTATTCCTGGACCATCATTCTGGGCAAGATGTCGCTTTTCGGCAGGGCCACCCGGGAGAGCCGCCGCTTCCTCCGCGCCTTCCGCAAGGCCACGCGCCTGCAGGAAGTTTCCACCATCGCCGCCGACTGCAAATTCAGCCCCCTGGCGCAGGTGTATGAAGACGTCTATGAGACCTACAAGCGGCAGACCGGCGGCTCCGGACCGCCGCGCAACGTGGTGCCCCTGGAGCGCACGGCCTTGACCTCTGCCAGCGAAGCCGTCACCAGCCTGGAACGCCGCATGACCTGGCTCGCCACCATCGCCGCCACCAGCCCGTTTGTCGGCCTGTTCGGCACCGTGATGGGGATCATCGACGCCTTCCTCGGGTTGGGCACAGAAGGAACGGCAACGCTGCGGGCCGTGGCGCCTGGCATCGCTGAGGCGCTGGTCACCACCGCGGCCGGCCTGTTTGTGGCCGTGCCGGCGGTCGTCGCCTACAATCAATTTACTTCGCGCATCCGGGTGTTTGCCGCGGCCACCGACGACTTTTGCCGCGAGCTGCTGAACTCCCTCGAAGAGATTCCGGTACGTGCCGCAGCGCGGGACCCTGAAGCCGACTTCCCCAGGGGAGCCTGACCATGGCCTTCACCACCAACAACGGCCAAACCCGTTCCTCGCTGGCGGAGATCAACATCACGCCGCTGGTGGACGTGGTGCTGGTGCTGCTGGTCATTTTCATGATCACCGCGCCCGTCTTGCAATCCGGGATTGAAGTTTCGGTGCCCAAGACGCGAACTGTCAAGGAAATCACTGAGCAGCGCGTCGTGGTGACCATCGACCGCGATCAGCAGGTGTTTCTCGGCGACCATCTGGTCAACATCCACGAACTGGCCCAGAAGCTCCAAAGCTCCGGCGGCGATCCGGCGCACAAGGTGATCTATCTGCGCGCCGACGAGCGGGTCCCGTTTGGCGCCTTTGCCAATGTGATGGACGCGGTGAAGCAGGCCGGCATCACCAACATCGACATCATCACGCAGCCGCTGCAGGCCAAGGCTGCAAGCGTGGGTGGAAATTAAGCTCCTGAAATGTTTGTTGCCAGATCCACCTTGACGTAAAGATTTTCAGGCGAGCGCATGAACAGTCTGCTGGATAGTCCGCAACCGCACGGCGCGCAATTCGGAAAGGGATTCGCGAATGAGCCGCTCCTTGCGCCGGCTACGGGCTCGTTTGTGCTTCACGGCCTTCTGTTCGGCGCGCTGCTGTTCTACGGTCTTCTCAACGGCTTCTTCCATCACAACNNGCCCTGCCGCTGCCCGCCGATCAGCCGCCCAACCAGAATGTGCTGACCACTGAAACCCCCAGCAAGGCTCCCGCGCCGCCCGCGCCAAAAGCCGAGCAGAAAGTGGATGAAACCGCGATTCCCATCTCCGGCAAAGAGGTGAAGAAACCGCAAAAACAGACCACGCCCAAAACCCAGCCGCACCAGCCCCCGCCCAAGCCGGACAACCGCGCCCAGTTTGGCGAGCAGGCCGGTTCTTCTCTGCCGCGCGCTACCATGGCGCAGCCGACAGCATCCAATGGACCAGTGAGTATTACCAATGGCGATTTTGGCAGCCGTTTCGGCTGGTATGTGGAAATCATCAAGCGTAAAGTCAGTCAGGACTGGAACCGGTACGAAGTGGACGCTGGCACCCCCAAAGGCGCAACAGCGGAAATTTACTTCCGTGTCAATCGCCAGGGAGCCCCGTCCGGCTTCAAGATCAGCAAGACCAGCAACAGCCCCACGCTAGACCAATCGTGCCTGCGGGCCACGCAGCGGGTTGACACTTTTGGTGATCTGCCCAGGGATTCCAACGACCAATGGCTCGACGTCACTTATGATTGTACGTATTGAGTCCTTACGGGCCTGATCCGCAGCCCGCGTCTTTTACCAGCAGAGGAAGGACCGCTCCACGCATGAAGATTCATCTCCGGATTCTCCCCTTATTTCTATTTCTCCTGGTTTGTCTCGCGTCGCCTTCAGTGCGCGCCCAGGACTGGGTCCACACCGGCACCAACCTTGGCAACGACCGCATCCGCATCGCTGCGGCAGATTTCAAACTGGTCGGCGCAGATCCGCAGACTCCGGCCCTCAAGGCCACCTTCGACGCCACGCTCTATAACGACCTGGCCAATGCCGGCATCTTCGATCTGGTCTCGAAGAGCATGTCGCCGCAAACCGCGCCCGGCTCGCCCCAGGAGATCAACCTGACGCAGTGGTCCGATGCCCCGGCCAATGCCGCCATGGTGGCCTTCGGCGCGCTTTCCGCTACCAGTGGTAGGCTGGCGGTTTACGGGTGGCTCTTCGACACCCACAACACCGCCAACCCGCAGGTGCTGGGCAAGCAATATAACGAAGCGGCCACCGCGGATATGGCGCGCACCGTAGCCCACAGGTTCGCCGACGAAATCATTCTTCGCCTGGGCGGCGGCATCAACGGCATTGCCGAAACCAAGATTTATTTCGTCAGCTCCCGCACCGGCTCCATGGAGATCTGGGCCATGGATTACGATGGGCAAAATCAGCACGCCGTCACGCATCTGGGCGGGCTTTCACTTTCGCCGCGCATTTCGCCGGACAACACGCGCCTCGCATTTGCCTCCATGGGGCGCGAGGGCTGGGCGATCAGGATGTACTCGCTGGAACTGGGCCGCATGGTCAGCTTTCCCGCCGGCACCGCGGGTGGCAGCAACCTGGCTCCGGCCTGGTCGGCCGACGACTCGAAAATCGCCTTCTCGTCGGCGCGCACCGGGGACTCTGAGATTTGGATTGCTGACCCCAGCGGCGGCAACCTGCACAAGATCACTTCGCTGAAAGGGCCCAACGTGTCACCCTGCTGGAATCCGCGCACCAACGCGCAGATTGCCTGGGTCGGCGGGCGCACCGGTCTGCCGCAGATTTATACCATGGACCAGGACGGCGCAAACGAGCAACGCATGACCGACGGCGGCTATGCCATCTCTCCCTCGTGGGCTCCCAACGGCCAGCTGCTCACTTTCAGTTGGAACCGCAAGTACGGGCCCGGCGACCCCGGCGGCCAGGACATCTACGTGATGGACATCGCCAGCAAGCGCTGGCTGCAGATCACCCATGAATCCGGCAACAACGACTTCCC
>PMOF01000099.1 GCA_003162495.1 Acidobacteriaceae bacterium | reverse complement strand
CGGGGATGTACAGTTATTTCGGAGGGAGTGTGCAGGACCTGGCCAACGGCGATATGGAAGTGGATTTCTGCGCAGCTCCGGGAGGCTCACTGATTCAGGAAGTGAATTTGAATACCACGCCACCCCAACTTATCTGGCAGACACTGACCAAGGATTCATTTCAGTTCCGCACTGAGCGATTGCCAAGTCTTTATCCGGGTGTTCAATGGTGATCCTGGTAACTCCAAGGATGACCCGCACAGTCAAGTTGAAACGGCGAAAAGGAAGAATGATAGTTTCCTTCCGCGCGAAATGTTATAGTCGCAGGATTGAAGGCGGAGAACCGGAAGTTAATGTTATCTCTCATTCATTGAAAGATGGATCGACGCTCATAAATGAATGGGGAGTTATCCGACCATAAGAGGTTGATAAGTTCTTGTTATCTATCATTCATTGAAAAGAGAGTTCGATGCAAGCAGCGATCGGGCGAACAACACGCACAGAATCTCCGACCCTGAATGCGGAGGAAACGGCGCGAAGTGGGACGGCATTTTTGTGGCCTAGCAACTTTCTGCGAAAGAGTTCTGTCTAAGAGGGTGCAGGGAGCGCAACGTGGTTCCCGGAAATATGGAAACAATTCAAACTTGCGAGGTTATGACATGTCGTTTTCCCTGTGGGTGTTGCTGACGCGGCGCGCCAGTCTCTTTGTGTGTGCGGTTGTGCTTGCAGCCGGTTTCGCGAGCGCGCAATCCGCCGTTTCCGAACACGCTGGCGCAGCCAGCCTCTCTGCCGACGAATCGAGCTCGGATTCGCTCCCCGTCGCATCCTTCGCCGACTCCGACGATTCCGCTGCTCTGCCCTCGGAGCCCGCCGCGGCGGGCTCGAGCGCGGCCCAGGAGCCGACCAATGGCGGTTTGAAACACCGCCTGACGCACAATTTCACCTTCGAAGCAGGGGGCGGCTTCAACGCTCCCGCTTCCAACAAAATCACATACGGCGGCAATTTTACGATCGGCGGGGGTTATGACCTCTCGCAACGCCTGGCTCTGCTGGCCGAATACCAGTTCATTGACGACAAGCTTCCTGGCGCATTGATCGCCGAGACTGGCGCGACCGGAGGGTATGCGCACATCTGGTCCCTTACCATGGATCCGGTGTTCGATCTCTACCCCAAGAAGTCCAACGATCTTTACATCACGGGCGGCGGAGGCTTTTACCGCAAAGTAACCAATTTCACTGACCCGCAGCAAGCCCAGTATTGTTCGGTCTACTATTGCTCGGTTGGTGTACAAAACCAGGTTGTGGGTCATTTTTCAAGCAACCAGGGAGGGTTTAGCGTCGGCGGCGGTTATATGCGCAGATTTGGCGGAATGTACGGGGACAGCCGACTCAAGCTTTTTGCCGAGGTCCGCTATCTGGACGTTCTTACGCCGGCGGTAACCACCAACCCGAATGGCCTGGGGACCACGACCGTGACTGCCGGGACCAAGGTGATTCCGATCACGCTAGGCATCCGGTGGTAAGCCGCCAGCGCTGAATGGCAGCAATGCACCCTCGCGTCGACGCTCAACTGGGATTCGGCGCGAGGAGCGCCAGTTTGGTTCCAGGCTAGCGGCCGGCCGCGCAGGAACGCAATCCAGGATCACCATGGCTTTCGGTCCTCGGGCGGCTTCGTTCCCACTTCACCTTTCTTTATGCGGTCAAGAAAGGCGCGCGCCAGCTTGCGTTCACCGGGGTTGCTCTCGCCGTGCATCGAGCACAGGTCAAGGAATTCGTCGCATAGCGCATTCGACTCTTGCTCCTGGCTAAACATGCCTTGCAGGGCAAGCGCCAATTCACGCAGCCGGGCAGCCTCAAGCCATGCCTGATCGTCGTCCACTCCACCCAGATGCTCATAGCCGGAGAACAGGCCGCGCCGGCCCTGCGCGCACTCTTCCAGGCAGGCTACGAGCTGCTCCTTAAAGACATGCGCCAGCATCTCAAGCTGGCCGGTCCGCGGTTCATTGGGCGTGTCCATTCATCCCCTTTTTTGGATTAAAGCAGGAGTCCACAGGTAATCTCTGGTGAGGCTTGTCCTACTCCTTCGCGGCTTTGATCATGGCGGCCAGGCTGCGTTCCACGTCTTCATTGCTGGTAACCCACGATGACACGCTGATGCGCATGGCCGTCTGCCCTTGCCACACGGTCGAGCCGCACCAGCAGGTCCCGTCGGCCTGCAGCCGCGCAATCACCCGCAGTGTCTTCTCGGCGTCGCCAAACGAAACCAGCACCTGGTTGATGACGACATCATTCAACACCTCGAACCCGGCCGCCTTCAGCCCCGCCGCGAACCGCCGCGCATGGCTCGAGGTCCGCTCGACTATCGCCGCCATGCCTTGCCGCCCCAGCGACCGCAACCCAGCCCACAACTCCACGCCGCGCGCGCGCCGCGACAGCTCGGGGTTGTAGTTCGAGGGGTCGCGCGTTTCGGCATGCACAAGATAGGCTGCCTGAATCGACATGGCCGCACGTAGCGCCTTTATATCTCGCACCAACGCGATCCCACAGTCATAGCCGATATTCGGCCATTTGTGCCCGTCAGTAGCCCAGGAGTCCGCCTGCTCGAATCCCCTGGTCAGCTTGCAGTATTCCGGCGAGGCCGCCGCCCACAGGCCGAATGCTCCGTCGACATGGATCCAGGCGCCAGCCGCGCGCGCCACCGGGCAAATTGCCGCCGCCGGATCAAAGGCGCCAGTATTCACGTTGCCGGCCTGCAAACAGAGGATCGTCATTCCATCCAGGTGCGGCACGGCGTCGGCCCGCATGCGTCCCTGCCCATCCACCGGCACCTGCACCACCCGCTTGCGTCCCATGCCGAGCAGACCCAGCGCCTTGATCACCGACTGATGTACTTCTTCGCCTACCACCACCGTAATCGGCGGGGCGCCAAAAAGCCCGTCTGCCTCCACATCCCATCCGGCGCGCTCGAACAGCGTGTGCCGCGCCGCGGCCAGGCCGGAGAAATTGGCCATCGTCGCGCCCGTCACCACAGCTCCGCCCGTCCCCTCCGGCAGGCCAAACAGCTCCCGCACCCAGTCGATCGCGGTCTCCTCCAATTGCGCCGCCACCGGGGACTGCACGTGATGCGCGGCGTTCTGGTCCCACGCGCTCACCAGCCACGAGGCCGCCAGCGCCGCCGGAAGACAGTCGCCAGTCACAAAGCCAAAATACCGTCCAGTGGTCTTGGCCACCGTCGCCGGCGACCCAATCTCATGCAGCAGGTGCAGCACCGTCTCTGGGCTGGTCGGCCCCGGCGGCAGCGGCCCGCGCAGGGCGCTCAGAGCGGCGATAGCCTGCGCTATGGGGGCGACTGGCCGCGCATTCACGCCTTCCAGGTAATCCATGGCGTCGCGAGCGGCACGCTTCAGCAGGGCAGTTCGGGCATCGGCGACGGATGCGGCCGGGAGGGAGGAATGGGGAGGATGAGAAGCGGCCATAGATAGTGCTGAGTCTAGCACCGGGGGTTATGCGCTCTTGAGCTGCGCTTCGGCGATGGCCGCGGAGATGATCTGATCGGCGATTCCATGCTTGCGGAGACTCTCTGTGAGCACCTGCACTTGCGAATTTTCCATCCGCGCTTGATCCTTGCGCAGACCCTGGCCGATGTAGGCGCGGATCAGTGGCTGGTAGCCGGAGAAGCCGAGCGACGGCGCAATCTCTTTCAACTCCTCGATCACGTCCTCTGGCATACGAAGGCTGATCACCGTCATCGGACGGTCTTTCCTTAACCGTTCCCGCATTCGTTCACGCGCCGCCTTCATAAGCCCTCCGTTCCAGCGCAGTTGCTGGCCGTGCCGAAATGATGCGGATTGTGTCAGCCTCCCGCAGCAGGTGGACGACACAGAGCACTGTCCATTCCTCGGTGAACCCGATCGCTGCGTCCCGCTGTTCTTCGCCGTCAGTTGCATCTTCCAGGCGAACAAAGGGATCGAAGAAGACCTGACACGCAACTTCAAAGCTCACGCCATGTTTTTGGTCATTGCTGGACGCCTTCTCCGAATCCCACACAAAGCGCTGCCCGTGGTAAAGGAAGTGGTAGTCCATCCAATAAACGTATATACGTTGTATATTCAAATGTCAATCATCGAAATTGGGACTAATGATCAGCGCAGCGCGCTTTCCCATCTAGGCCCCGATTCAACGCGGTCACCCAGATGCCTTGCATCATGCCCGCGAAAGCGGCGTCTGCCCCACTGCGGGTGGGCCGCCGCAGGTGGTTGAAATTCCCCTCATTTCGGCGTATTGTTAGGGATGCAGACGAATTTGTCCGCCATGGTTGCCGTGGGTCGGCCGGCTGGCGGAGAGATGAGTGGGCTCACAGCCCACTTTTTATTTGGGGCAAGGCAGCCCCGACTCAAAGGCACAACCCGGGGCGAACACTCCGGCAGACAAACCGCCATCGAGGCGGTGTGGAAACGATGGCAGTCAAGCTGGACGAAATTCGAACCGCTGCGGCAAGAGTGGCCGCCTCCCACGGGCTGGACGTGGTGGACATTGAGTTTATTGGCCCGGCCAAGGAGCGCACTCTCCGGATTTACCTCGAGAAGAACGCCGAGGGTCGCGCGCAATTGAAGGCGGCGATTTTGGCAGGAGCGGCCGCGGATGGAATTGAAGAGTTGCCCGAGCGATTGCGCGAAGGCAAACTCAGCGTGGAGCAGCTTTCCGGCATCACGCACGAAGATTGCGCAGCATTCAGCCGCGATTTCGGCGTGCTGCTGGATGTCGAAGACCTGATTCCCGGCGCGGAGTACACCCTGGAAGCAAGTTCTCCGGGCCTGGATCGAAGGCTGAGCAAGACGGAGGAGTTTCAAAGGTTTTCAGGCAGCCTGGTTAAAATCCAGACCTTCGAGCCCATCCGCAACAACCGCCACTGGCAGGGACGATTGGTAGCAGGCCCGTTGGCAGCAAATGGAACTGGCACTGCAGACAGCATCATGCTTGACCTCAACGCGGTCAAGCAAAACAGCAAGAGCAGGAAGACAGGCGTCAGCACCGTGGAGATCGCGCTCGACAACATCGAAAAGGCGCAACTGGTGCCGGAAATTTAAACCCAACTGAACCGGAGCGAAACGCAAGCCGGGTTCGCGACGGGGACACACGAGAGAGCAAGCAGAGTATGGCGAGCAGCGTTCTGTATCAGAGTATCGAGCTCCTGAGCAAGGAAAAGGGCATCGAACCCCAGATTGTTGTAGGGGCGGTCGAGGAAGCCATCGCCCTGGCGACGCGCAAGTTTTACAAGACCCAGGAAAACATGCGCGGCGAGCTGAACAAAGAGACCGGCGAGATCACCGCCTACATCTTCAAGACCGTGGTCGCCGACGCCGAACAAGTGGAGGATCCGCTCAACCAGATCACGCTTGAAGAGGCCAGCGCGTTGGCCCCGGGCGTTGAAGTGGGCAGCGAAATTCGTCTCTATCGCGACACCAGTCCGCTGGGCCGCATCGCCGCGCAACTGGCCAAGCAGGTCATCTTCCAGAAAGTGCGCGAGGCGGAACGGGATACGGTTTTCAACGAATATGCCCACCGCGAAAAAGAAGTGCTGAATGCCGTTGTCAAGCGCATCGAGGGTCAGGACGTGATCTACGATCTGGGCAAGGCGGAAGCCCGCTGCCCCAAGCGCGAGCAGTCGCGCCTCGAGCAATTCTCGATCGGCGAGAGGGTGCGCGTGGTGCTGCTCAAGGTGGATCGCGCGGCCAAGGGGCCGCAGGTCATCGTCTCGCGCGCCGCGCCGGAGCTGGTGTCTAACTTGTTTCAATCCGAAGTCCCGGAGATCTACGACAACACCGTCGTCATTCGCGCCATTGCGCGCGAAGCCGGCGAGCGCACCAAGATCGCCGTGCAAAGCCGCGACAAGGACGTGGATCCGGTCGGCGCGTGCGTGGGCATGAAGGGCATGCGCGTGCAATCCATCATCCGCGAGTTGCGCGGCGAGAAAATCGACATCATTGAATTCTCCGACGAAATCACCACCTTCGCTGAGAAGGCTCTGCAACCCGCCAAGGTGAGCCGCGTCTCCATTTCCGATCTGACGGAGAAGCAGCTCGAAGTGATTGTGGACGACACGCAACTGTCGCTGGCCATCGGCAAAAAGGGCCAGAACGTGCGCCTCGCCGCCAAGTTGCTGGGCTGGAAGATCGACATCAAGAGCGAAGAGGAGAAGCGCCAGGAAGTAGAGCAGCAGATGCAGGCTCTCACCGGAGGCCCCTCGACGCCCATCGAACAGGTCGCGGAACTGGGCGAAGGCATTATTCAGAAGCTGGTCGCCGCCGGCATCACCACCGTCGAAGCGCTGGCCGACATGACGCCCGAGGAACTCGAAGAGATTCCGGGCATCGGCGAAAAGACGCTGGAACGGATCAGCGTGGCTGTGCGCCACTACTTCGGCCACTTTGAAGAGGGCGAAGAGGGCCATGTACCAGAAACAGCCGAGGACGAGGCCATGGACGCTGAACACGCTGAAGCCGATGCTGCGGCGGAAGCCGACCCGATCATTTCCGTGAAAAAGGCCGTTAAAAAGAAGGGTGCGGCGGAGATTGTAAATCCCGCGGTCATTGCCGACGACGCGGAAGTGGAAACCGAGAACTCCGCGGAAGTGTTGGAAGAAGCCGAAAGCGTGCAGGCAGCCGCGGCGGAAATCGACAACCTTGGCGAAACGGAAATGGAAGCCCGGGAAGGCGCGGAAGACGACGCTCTTACCGATGCCGAACTGGCGATTGACAGCGTCCCTGATGCGGAAGATATGGAGCCGCTGGACAGGGAATAGGGCGAAACGGAACGTGCAACCTGGGACAAGCAGGCGGCCGAGACCACGCATACGACACGCGTCGTTGAAGGCCGGACAAACGATCAAGGTAGAGAGAGCAGCCATTGCCAATGGGGTAGCTATGAGCATCGCAGCACTTTCACTTCTGCTGATTGCAGAAACCGAGAAGCCAAGTGGCTTTTTCCTCAAGAAAAAGCCACCCTGCTCGATGATGAAAGAGCAACATGTGAAGTGAAAAGTGCTCTCAGGGCTTTGGGTAGCACAATCTGAAAAGAGGCGGATGAGTAAGGTTCGTATCAACGATCTCGCGCGCGAGATGGAAGTCAAGAGCAAGCAGATTCTTGACATATTGGCGGAGCTGGGCCTGGCCGGCGGCAAGACCCATTCCAGTTCGCTCGAGGACTTCGAGGCGGAAAAGGTTCGCGCGCACTACGAGCGCGGATCGCGCGGCGGCCACGGTAGTGCGGCGGGTTCGCGCGCTGCCCAGAGCATTACGCCCAAAATCGATCTCTCCCGCGTCTCCAAGCCCGGCGACGTGATGAAAGCCATCCTGGCCAACAAGCAAAAGGAAGAGGGAGAAGCGCGCGAAAGTCACGCGCCCGCGCGCCCGAAAGCCAAGCCCGCCGAGCCGCCCCAGGCAGCGCCCTCAACGGCCGCGCCCGTGACGCCTCCAGCACCAGCGGCTCGTCCTGAACCGCGCAAAATTGTCCCCCAACCTCGCGTGGCGCCGCCTGTGGTCGTCGCAACGCCGGCGACGCCGGCCATTGCATCCAGGCCGCCTAGCGGCCCAGTCGTCGCCAAAGCTCCGGCCGGCGCCATATCCGCACCGCGACACGCGGTTGTGGTCACGCCGCCTCCTGTGGCTGTCGTGGTCAAGCCGCCAGTCACCGCGGGCACTCAGCCAGTCGTTCGCGAAGACCATCCCCGCGCAGGCGAAAAGCCGGTCAAGTCTGCTGTCGCACACACCGCAGCAGTTGCATCCAGCGCTACCGCTCAGCCGCCTGCAGTTCCAGCCGGGCCCGCTCCGGTTGGCACCGTGCCTTCCGGCGAAGCCATTAATCCGGCTGCCTTTGACACCGCTACGGACGCAGAATACTTCGTGGCCCAACTCGAGAAAGGTACGCCAACAATCGAATTTGCACCCGAAACTGCGACCCTCGGCGATCCGGCACCCGTCTCAGCCCATCGTACCCAGGGCCATGCCCACGCTGCCTCGCCAACCCATGCGCCTCCCCCTCGCCGCATGGTCATGCCCCAAACCGGGCCCCGGCCGGTCTACAAGGCGCCCGTCGTCGTTCCTTCCGCCGCCACCGAGGGCACTGGAAACCAGGCCCCCGGCATCCAGCGCGGCAAGCCGATCTTTGATCGCAGGCCGTCGAGTGGTCCCGGCAGCTATCCACAACGCACGGCCTCCGGAACTCCGCAGGCGCCCGGCCAGTTTGCCGGCGGACCGCGTCCCAAGCACCCCACACGCACCACCCCAGGCGGCTATGCCGGACCCGGCGGACCTGGCGCCGGCGGTCCCGGCGCGCGTCCCGGCTTTGGCGCGCGGCCTGCATTTGGTGCACCCCGTCCCGGCGGTTTCGGCGGTGCGCGTCCTGGCGCCGGCGGCGCTCCGTCCACTGGCGAGGCGCCTCCTCGTCCGCAACGTGCCGCTCCCAGGGGCCGCGGCGGACGCCCGCAGTATCCCAAGACTAAGGAAGGCCCGATGAAGGGCTTCGTGCCGCCGCCACGTTATGGCGGGGTGCAATATGGCGGAGAACCGCTGCCCATCACCCGCGAAATTACCGTCACCGAAGGCATCAGCGTTAAGGACCTGGCTGAAAAGCTCGACGTGCGCGCCAAGGATCTCATCGCGACCCTGCTGATGAGCGGCGTTTTCGTCACCGTCAATCAGTCCCTCGACGCGGAAATGGTCAAGGACGTCGCCGCCAAATTCGGCGCAGCCGCCACCGTCATCAGTTACGAAGAAGAGATCGCCAACCAGGCCATCGAGGAAGTCCTCGAAGCCGAAAATACCGGCGAGCTTGAAGTCTCGCGTTCCCCCGTGGTCACCGTCATGGGCCACGTCGATCACGGCAAGACCTCCCTGCTCGATGCCATCCGCGAGACCGACGTTGCAGCCGGCGAGGCTGGTGGCATTACCCAGCACATCGGCGCTTACAAAGTCCGCTTCTCCAAGGAAGGCTCTCCAGCCTCCGGTCGCGAAATCGTCTTCCTCGACACTCCAGGTCACGAAGCCTTCACCCGCATGAGAGCTCGCGGCGCAAAGGTCACTGACATCGTGGTCATTGTCGTCGCTGCCGACGACGGCGTAATGCCGCAAACCCTCGAAGCCATCGATCACGCCAAGGCCGCCAACGTGCCCATCATCGTGGCCGTCAACAAGATTGACAAGCCCGAGGCCAACCCCGAGCGCGTCAAGAAGCAGTTGGCCGACCGCGGGCTCATTCCTGAAGAGTGGGCCGGTGCCGGCGAAGAAGGCACAGTCTTCGTCGAAGTCTCGGCCAAGAAGCGCATTAACCTCGACCTGCTGCTGGAAATGATCTGTCTCGTCTCCGACATCCGCGCACCCAAAGCGACCCCCGGCCGCAAAGCCGTCGGCTCTGTCATTGAAGCCAAGCTCGATCGCGGCCGCGGCGCTGTGGCCACCGTCCTCGTACAGGACGGCACTCTGCGGTTGAACGACAGCTACATCGTCGGCAACACCTTCGGCAAAGTCCGCGCCATGTTCGACGATCGCGGNNGAAGAAGCCGGTCCTTCCACTCCCGTTGAAGTCCTCGGCCTTGAATCCATGCCCGACTCCGGCGACACCTTCCTCGTCGTCTCCGATCGCGACAAGGCCAAGGGCATCGCCCAGTACCGCAAGATGAAAGAGCGCGAAGCGCAGTTGGCCAAGAGCTCTCGCGTCTCTCTCGAGGGCCTGGCGGAACAGATTCGCACCGCCGGCGTCAAAGACCTGCCGCTCATCATCAAGGGCGACGTCACCGGTTCGGTCGAGGTGCTGGCCGACTCGCTGGTCCGCATGTCGACGGAGAAGGTNNGCCCAGCAGGAAGGCATCGAGATTCGCTTGCACTCCATCATTTACGAGTTGCAGGATGAAATGCGCCTCGCCATGCTCGGCCTGCTCGACCCCACCTTCAAGGAGAACTACGCCGGCAAGGCCGAAGTCATCAACGTCTTCAAGATTCCCAAGGTGGGCACCATAGCCGGCTGCCGCGTCCTCGACGGCGTGATCCGCCGCGATGCGGAGATCAAGGTCATGCGCGGCGAAGAACAAGTGTTCAAGGGCAAGATCAGTTCCCTCAAGCGCTTCAAAGACGACGCCCGCGAAGTCACCAGCGGCATGGAGTGCGGCATCGGCCTCTCCGGTTTCAGCGATCTCAAAGAAGGCGACATGATCGAATCCTTCTCCACCGAAAAACTAGCCGCCGACCTCGGCGCCCTCACCACCGCCAAAGCATAACGCAACTTCGCAATTCAAACTAACCGGCCCGCTCCTCTCCATGAGAAGCGGGCCGCTTTCTTGCGAGCCAGTTAGTGCGAACGGTTCGTCTCTAGGGGCATTGGTTGACCAGGTTTGGGTAAGGCGAGTCGGTGTTAGCGATGCATGGGATGGCACTCAAGTAGGTCCAGATGGCCGTGAGCTGATAGTCGGTCATGTTGTTGAAGGTCGGCCACGGCATCACCTGCAGCACGTCGCCGTTTACCGGCGCGTTCACGCAGTTGGTGGTGACGCTTCCTCCACAGTTGGGGTGCAGGTGGTCGTAATCATGGCCAGTCCGGATAATATTCAGGAACTGCTCGAGCGTGTGGCCACCTTCCGGCAGACCCGTGTGGTCCGGAGTCAGGTTGCGCGAGATGAGGAGAGGGCCATTGCCCGGCCCGGCGAAGTATACGCCACTGCTGACTCCGGGCCCCGCCGGTCCAAAGATCTGACCGCCGCCCAGGTAATACTGCGCCTGCGCCTTCCAAGGCTTATTGTTGAGTGGAGATCGCAGGTAAGGATTGTTGCTGGCTCCGTATTCCGCATCTGCGGGGCTTGAGGTGTGGCAGCCGTTGCAATCCGCCTGCGCGTTGACGATGTAACTTCCCAGTCCGACCAGCGTTGGATCTTTGCCCTCCAGGTTGAGCTTAACCGGCGAGATTTTAAGACCGATTTCCGCCAGGTCCTGGACTGAGTCCTGTTCGTCGGCGTGCACTTTCGGGGGACCTAGTCGCATGCCAGAGAGAACGATCATTCCAACCGCGGACATGGCGAGCGTGGCCTTCACAATTTGCTTGAGCGTCATTTGGCACCTTCTTTCTGTGGAATTAACTGCCTGAATCGGTCAAAGGGGGGCGAGGGACGCAAGCTTAGTTCGCGGCTGAAAGAAAGTCAACCGGAATTTCCATTTAGCTTGCCCCAGCCACCGGAGATTCTGCCCCCGCCTGCCCGGCTCGTTTCCATATTCGCATTCGTTGCTACGGCAAAGACTTTGTCGTCCCCGCAGGTCCTCTGCCCAGGCCAAAAAGCCGCGACTTGCCGGGGGCCCCAGGTCTCGCCTTTGAGACCTGGGAAACCGAGAACTCGAAACGCACTCGAATCGGGCACCAGGATCCGGTAGGCCGGGATTTCAATCCCGACATCACCAATCACAAAAACCGCAACAGCGTGTCTGGATGCTCCCGCTTCACCCGCGCAAACCACGTGCATGGAAAGTAAAGCAGCACCACCACGCCAATCCACATCGCGCAAACCACGCCCAGCCCATGACCGTATGGCTGCCCATCTGGCGGGTAGTCAAGAAAGAAGCCACCGTGAAAGAGCCAGCTCACAGGTTGATGAGTGACGAAGCCGAGAAGAATTGCCGCAAGGTGGATTACATACAAATGCAAAATGTAAAAGAAGAGTGGAACTCGTCCGTAGGTCTCCAGTATCCGCCTAAACCAACCCGGGAATCTCGTTGCGCATACCGCCAGCAAGACGAAGATGCCCCCCAGCGTCATGAGGAGAAATTGCAGAGAAGGCGGATACTTTTCTACATCGAGAAACAAAATGACGGTTTTCGACAAAGTTGGCATAACATGCCAGGCGCCGGGAGTGGAGTGGGCTATCGCAGCGCTCGGGTTGCCGTAAGCGTTGCTGGCGCGTAGAACAACGAACAGCGCCAATGCGCCTGCACCCGCCCAGAGAACAGTGCGGCGACCTGAAGCAGAGTTGCCCTCAAAAAGAAATCCCATGCTGAACCCCAGCAGCGTAACGGCACACCATGGAATGAGCGGAAACAAAACGAACAAATGCAATTCGCCAATATGCGCCCCGCCGGAGCGATGCAGAACGAATAACAGCCACTGATGCGAATGAAAATCGGCGGGCTTAAGGCCGTCGAATAAGTCATGAGTTGCAATTGTGAGCAATGCCACGGCCATCACCACGAAACGCGGCAAGCGAACGAAGGCCGCCAGCAGGATCATGGAAAGCCCCAGGCAGCAGATCACGCCGAACATGCCCCATCCGGGGTGGAACGTCCACGCAAAGCCAACCACTGTGAATTCCAGCACCACCAGCCACACGCCGCGCGAAACAAGAAACATCTGCAGCCCACCGGCCGAATGCCTTCGTCCGTAAAGGTAAGCACCCACTCCCGCGAGAAAAAAGAACGCAGGCGCGCAGAAGTGGGTTACCCAGCGGACCAGAAAGTAGAAGCCCCAGGTCTGATTAATGTCTTCCGGTTCGAAGGGGATATTGCAAATAAAATCGCGCGTATGGTCGAGCGCCATGAAGACCATGGCGAGCCCTCGCACAATGTCGATGGAGGCTACGCGTCCACCGCTCTGATTGGCAATCGGCAGGCTGGAGTTCTGAATGGGACTCTCCTCTCATTCGAGCCCGGGTTTTTCGAATTGTAACGCGCTTCTAGCGATCTTGAGATTTGATCGTCACCTGTCCGGTATCTTGCAAAGCCCTGCCCGCCTGGTGCCCCATCTTCTCCACGTCCTAGTCTTTGTTGCGGCGGGGGGACCGCACAAACGCCACTCGGATCCCGCTGTTCAGATTCGAACACGCATTCTCGCTTCCGGACATCAGATCCCATCGGGCGCTCCAGGAGAAAGCGGCATCTATCTGCAGTCAAGCATGTTAGATTGATGATCGAACGGCATGCAACGTGCTGATCGAAGTTGCACGTTATTGTGTGCGGAGGGCTGCATGAGTGCTTTGATTCAGGATCTTGCCTACGCATTGCGCCAGTTGCGCAAAACGCCGGGCTTTACCATCACTGTGCTGCTCACGCTGGCCCTCGGCATCGGCGCAAACTCAGCCATCTTTACGTTGGTCAACGCCATTCTGCTCCATAACCTGCCTGTCACCGATCCCAAGACCCTCATCCGCATCGGCGACGAAGACGATTGCTGTGTGAACGGCGGCTGGAACGATAAAGGGGACTATTCGCTCTTCGCCACAGACACCTATTCCATGTTCAAGAAGAACCTGCCGGAGTTTGAGGAGCTTGCGGCCATGGAGTCCGGCTATGCCTGGCGGCCCGTCACGGTCCGCCGCGCGGGCCCGCAGACTGCGGCCAAATCCGTCACGGGCACCTTCGTCTCCGGTAACTACTTCCGCGTCTTCGGACTCTCGCCGGCAGCCGGCCGCCTGTTTATAGACGCTGACGACCAGAAGGGCGCGCCCATCACTGCCGTCATGAGCTACGACGCATGGCAGCAGGACTACGCCGCCGACCCGACCGTTGTCGGCAGCTCCTTTTACATCAACACCAAGCCGGCCACCATCATCGGCGTTGCTCCCAAGGGCTTCTACGGCGACCGCATTGATACCAATCCGCCCAAATACTTCCTGCCGATGAACGCGATGGACCCTATCACCGGCGCGCCGTACTTTAACGACCCCGATGTACAGTGGGCTTACATTATCGGCCGCGTCAAGCCGGGAACATCGATCCCGGCGCTGCAGGCCAAGGCCAGTGCGCTCCTCAAACAGGCATATGCGCCGCTCAAGACATTTGCCGATCAGCGCGCCCAGAAGGTCCTTCCCCGCACCCACGTGGTGCTGACTCCCGGCGGCGGCGGCATCCAGAACATGCAGGACGGCTACAAGGACCACCTGAAGCTTCTTCAATGGATCGCGGCGCTCGTCCTTCTCGTCGCCTGCGCCAACATCGCCAATCTTCTCCTTGTCCGCGGCATGAGCCGCCGCGCGGAGCTCTCCATTCGCGCGGCCCTCGGTGCGCAGCGCAGCCGGATCGTCCGCCAGTTGCTTACCGAAAGCGTGCTGATCTCCGCCCTGGGCGGCCTGCTCGGACTCGCCATCTCATACCTCGGAGCACACGCACTGCTGGCGCTCGCCTTTCCTGACCAGCACAACATGCCGATCCACGCTTCGCCTTCGCCCCTCGTCATCGGCTTCGCCTTTGCGCTTTCGCTCCTTACGGGAGTTCTCTTCGGTCTCGCCCCGGCACTGATGGCTGCGCGCACTCAACCCGCTGAAGCCCTGCGCTCCAATGCCCGCACCACAGCCCACGGAGTCTCCTTCTTGCAGCGCGCGCTTGTGGTTCTGCAAGCCGCTCTCTCGCTCGTGCTGCTCGTAGCCGCGGGCCTCTTTGCGCAGAGCCTCAACAAGGCCGAGAACGTCGACATGAAACTGAATGCAACCAACCGCTACATCGCCCACATCAATCCGCAGGCGGCCGGCTACACGAACACAGAGGTGGAGCCCCTCTACCAAACCATCGAAGATCGCTTCCACGCCATTCCCGGCGTTCTCAAAGTCGGCCTTTCCACCTACACGCCGATGGAAGAGAATAACTGGGGATCAGGCGTGAAAGTTCAGGGACAACCCGACATCAATAAAGGCGCTTCCTGGGTGAAAGGCACGCCGGAGTACTTCGACTCCGTCGGCACCCACGTCGTCATGGGCCGCGGCTTCACCTCGCAGGACACCATGAACGCGCCCTCCGTGGCCGTCGTCAATCAGGAGTTCGTCAAGCAGTTCTTCGGCAACCGCAATCCCATCGGCCATCACTTTGGCCATTCCGACCCCCTTCACCCCGACGCGGATGGAGCTTATGAGATCGTCGGCGTGGTCGAAGACACCACCTATACAAGCGTCTACTGGAAGAACCACGCCATGTACTTTCTCTCCCTCACACAGCCCGCCGGCACCGCCAGCGATCCCGACTATCACCTCGACAAAGACCAATCCATGTACGCCGGGGCCCTCGTGATCCAGACCGCCCACCCCATCCCCGGCTTTGAAAAAATCGCCGGCGATACGCTGGCCAGCATCAACCCCAACCTCACCATCGTCAAGTTCCAAACCTTCCAGCAGCAGATTGACGACCGCTTCATCGACGAGCGCCTCATCGCGCGCCTCACTTCGCTCTTCGGCCTGCTGGCGCTTCTGCTCGCCGCCATTGGCCTCTACGGAGTCACCGCCTACACCGTCGTCCGCCGCACGCCGGAGATCGGTATCCGCATGGCCCTCGGCGCCCAACGCGCACGCGTCATCGCCATGGTCATGCGCGGAGCCATGCTCCAGGCCCTCATCGGACTGGCCATCGGCGTCCCCGTCGCGATCTTCTGCGTCCGTTACGTCAAATCCCAGCTCTACGAGATCACCAGCGTCAACCCAACCGTGATGGCCGGAGCCATCGCCGTACTGGCCTTTGCCGCCTGCATTGCCGGCATCATCCCCGCCCGCCGCGCCGCATCCATCAACCCCGTCCAGGCCCTCCGCGTTGAATAGCGCTCAGAACTCCCTCCAAATTTCTCTGCGGTCTCGAATTCATTGATGATGCGCTCCCGGCAGATCGCGATGGGACGCACGACATCGAACTGAATTTATTTATTTCCGCGCAATCCAATCCTTTGACGCCCGCGTACTGAAAGCACGGACCATCCCTCGGCCCGATCCGACAGCACCTGGAGGTCACAATGGATTTCACGCATCTGCCCCATGAATTTCGCAGCATCCGCGAAAAGATGGTAAACCGCCGCAGCTTCATGCAACGCACAGGCATGGCCGGCCTCGCCGCCGTGGCTGCCCCGCTTCTCGCGGGAGCGTTCACCCCGCCCAAAGCGCGGGCCGAAGAGACTGATTCTCCCGCAGAAACCGCAGAAGAAGCCGCGCAGGCCAAGGACACGGTCGCGGAGATTGCAACCGCCGCGCTGATCGCCGAAGATCTCGCCACCACGTTCTACTACAACGGCCTGGTTGGCGCTGTGATTCAGGATCCCAATCTCGCCGGCCCCGGTGGCTCGGCGGACAACGTATCGTCCGGAGGCAATTTCGGCAACGTCAACTACATCCAGGCCGCTCTCACTGAGGAGATCTCGCACGCCAATCTGCTCCGCAGCCTGCTCAATATCCCTAACGCAGCCGGCGACCCGGTGCAAACGTTCTATTTTCCTGCAGGCACGTTTGACACCATCGGGCCGTTCCTCGGCCTGCTCGACGCTCTGGAGAACGCCTTCATCGGCGCCTACCTCAACGCCATCCAGGAATTTGCCGCAAAGGCCGCTTCGGCGCGCCAGCGGGAGAGCAATCATCAGTTGTTCAGCGGTGGCTATTCCGCCGAAGAGCTTGACTACCTGGCCAAAGTCTCCGCGTCCATCATGGGCATCGAGTGCGAACATCGGGTTCTGGGCCGCGTTATTTCCAACAGTAACCCGGCCAACAATCGCAATTACGAGACCAACGACGGCATTACCGCGGTCTACAACGGCGCTACTTCAGCGGTGGTCGCGCTCACGCCGTTCCTCACCCCCAGCACCGGACCCGGCTTCTCGCTGCAAACCGCACTGATGAATCAGGGCTCTGTTTCGATCCCCGTCTCCGGAGCGCCGCCGGCGTACTGATACGATGCGGCCCGCTTGGCTTGATCGCGGGCCGCTTCCCTCAGCCTCAGCGCGTTGCCACGGTCTCCGCTCCCAACACCTTGCGCGCATGAATCACTTCGGGCAGCGCTGGATCGGCCGCAGGCCACGCCTTCAGAAAAGCTTGATAGCCCTGGCGCGCGCCGGCTGTGTCGCCGGAAAGCTCTTCGACTCGAGCGAGGCCATAGAGACCAAACCCTGAGTTGGGGCGCTCGGCCAGCGCCGCATCGTAAGCAGCTTTCGCGCCGGCATAATCCTTTGCTTTGATCAGCGCCGCCGCTTCAGTTTCGCCCACNNATCGAGTTTTCCCTGAGCCACTGAAATGCCGCCTCGCAGTTCAAGCGAGGCGATCGTGAGCGCGCTGATCAGCGGACCGCTCATGGCATCGGGCAAGACGGAAAACATGGGCGGCTGATCCGCCTGCTTCTTCTCTTTCGCTTCCGCTTTTGTTTTGGCCTCGCTTTTTGCCTTGGCCTCCTGGTCCTGGCGCCACAGCCCTGCATCCATGCGGTCGGAGGCAGCTTGCGCCGCTGCGATGTCATTGCCGTCAAGCGCTTTCATGCCGCGCGCGTAGTCGCCGAGTTCGTTGGTCAAAAAGCGGAGATTCGCCGTCTTGTCGGTATCGGCAAGCGTCACCTGGCTCAGCATCGCACTCACCGCGTCCCAATCGCCCACGCGCAACGCCACAGGAAGACGGAGGCTCAAACGGGACATCTGGTCGCGCGCGGACCAGATGTAGAGCGTGGATGAGAGTCGTCCCCGCGCGCCGGCCAGCCGATCAGAGAGCGCGTTGGCCTGCTCGAGCTTGCCCTGCTCCATCAGGTTGGCGATGGCGTACATCATGTTGTGTACGTAGTTCCAGTCGTCATCCGGGCTCACGTGCTGCTCGCGCATGTAGCGCTCATCGGCGTCCATGGAGGCGGCAAACCAATGCTCGGCTTCAGGATAATTTCCAACGCGGTAATAAATGTGGCCGGGCATGTGAACCATGTGGCCCGACGTGGGAGCCAGGCTGGCCAGCAGGGCGGCGCTTTTCAAGGCCTGCTCAGGATGATTGCCCGGCTCGATCGCGTGGATCCAGTAGTGGTTCGCCGCGGAGTCGTCGGGCACCTCGCGCATCACTCCTTCGAGAATCGCGATGCGCTCTTTTTGTCCCACCTTTGGCTCGCCCGCATCGTCGTATCCATCGCCAACCGCACCGGCAAGAAAGATCCGCGCCTCAATGTCGTTAGGAGCTTTCTTTACGAGTTTGCGCAGGATGGCAATCTCTTGCGATTTGTCATCGCCCTTCGATGCGGATTCAGCTGCCGCCGCTTCAATATA
>PMOF01000003.1 GCA_003162495.1 Acidobacteriaceae bacterium | reverse complement strand
GCTTTGCGATCCGCGAAGGCGGCCGCACGGTGGGCGCGGGCACGGTGTCGGAGATTACGAAATAACAGGTAATAGGGACGTAGGGACTAGCAGAGTTGGTCAGATCGGGCGCGTGATGCAGGTGAAGCGCTAGATCGGTTAGGATTTGAAGATGCGGGAAATTGTTACGTTGCAGTGCACTGAGTGCAAGGAGCGGAATTACTCAACGACGAAGAACAAGAAGACGACCACTGGCCGTCTGGAGTTCAAGAAGTTCTGTAACCGCTGCCGCAAGCACCAGCCGCACAAGGAAACGAAGTAAAGACAGTTTTCAGCCGGCAGTTGTCAGTTGTCAGTTTTTCCGATTCACAGGGATTTACTGAACACTGACAACTGATCACTGAGAGCTGTTTTAGGGGCGTAAGCTCAACGGCTAAACTGTCGGTCTCCAAAACCGAACTTGGGGGTTCGAATCCCTCCGCCCCTGCCAGATTAGTTAAGGAAGCGCGCGGCAGAACGCCGGGCGCTAAGGAATGGAAGTATGGCCACGAAAGCAGCAATGGCGAACCGGGAAGACGAGTCGAACCAGAAGAAGGCGGCACTGGCAAAACGGCAAGGGCCGAATGCCACGCCTAATCCCCTGGAGAAAGTAGTTGCCGTCTGGAAGGAATTCTCACACTTTCTCGGCGATGTCCGGGGAGAGATGCGCAAGGTGGTCACGCCCTCGCGCAAAGAAGTGGAGGCCACTACGACAGTCGTGCTGGTGGCGGTCTTCATCTTCGGTGTGTTTTTCTTTGTGGTGGACTGGATCTTCGGCGCCGGCCTGACTGCGCTGTTGGGCAGACTGGGCGGAGTGCAACAGTAATTGCGGCCGCGAAACGAGAGCATGATGGCAGATGAGGTAGAACAAACCGCCGGACAAATTGAGGTCCAGCAAGAGGCTGTGGCCGAAGCACCGCCGGTGCGCAATGAGCGCTTCAAGTGGTATATTCTGCACGCCTACTCGGGTTTTGAGCGCAAGGTGCGGGAGTCGATCGAGAGCCGCATTGAAGCCTTCGGATTGAAGGACCGGGTGGGCCGCGTGATGATTCCCACCGAGCCGGTGACGGAGATCGTCAACGGAAAGAAGCGGACGGTGGAGCGGGTCTTTCTGCCCGGCTATGTGCTGGTGGAGATGGAGCTGGACAATCATCTTTGGCACGTGTTGAAAGACACGCCCAAGGTGACCGGGTTCCTGGGCACGGGCGACAAGCCGGTGGCGTTGAGCGAAGAAGAAGTCAGTTCCATTCTCTTCCGCAGCGAGACGGCCAAAGACAAGCCGCGGATGAAGATCAAGTTTGAGAAGAACGAGCAGGTCCGCATTAACGACGGGCCATTTGCCAACTTCAACGGCGTGGTGGATGAGATCAACGAAGATCGCGAGACCATGAAGGTCATGGTCACCATCTTCGGGCGATCCACACCGGTCGAGCTGGAGTTCAGCAAAGTGGAAAAGATTGAGTAACGCAGCTTTTAGCTATTAGCTTTCAGCTTCTAGCCGAACGGGCAACTAGCCGCCTTCGGTTGCAGGCGAACGCAGAGGATGCGCTACCAAAATTCGAACAGAGACAAACCGGCTAGAAGCTGACGGCTAGAAGCTGGAAGCTGGTTCCGAAGGAAACAATCATGGCACCTCCGAAGAAAATTACTGGTTACGTCAAGTTGCAGATCGAGGCCGCCAAGGCCACGCCGGCGCCGCCGGTGGGTCCCGCGCTGGGTCAGGCGCAGGTCAATATCATGGAGTTCTGCAAGCAGTTCAACGCGCGCACCACCAGCAAAGAGATGGTCGGGCTCACCATTCCCGTGGTCATCACGGTTTACGGCGATCGCAGCTTCACCTTCATTACCAAGACACCGCCGGCCGCGGTTCTGTTGAAGAAGGCGGCGGGCATTGCCAAAGGTTCCGGCACCCCGAACAAGGAAAAGCTGGGCAAGGTGACGGAGAAGCAAGTTCGCGAGATTGCCACCCAGAAGATGCCCGATCTGAACGCCTCCACTGTGGATGCGGCAGTGAAGAGCATCAAGGGCACGGCGCGGTCAATGGGAATTGAAGTGGTGGCGTAGGCTTTACTTCCCACCCTTCGCAAAACGGGCGAGGGATTGGCACTCGATTGATCATGGAAGACAGAAAGGCCCTCCTTCGCGGGAGGGCCTTTCTGCGTTGGGCGCGGCCTTTACAGCAGCGGCTGGAGGGTGAAGGCCCTTCCTATTTCGGCGGGGCTGGGGTGAACCCTTCGCGCTTGCGGCCGGGTTCTGGTTTGGGCTTCGGCTTCGGCGCCTTCTTCGCTTCTTTCTTGCCTTTGTCTTTGCTTCCCATGGGTAGAAGTGTGCCACAAAAGGGCGGCTCAGGGAAAGACGAAAAGAAGGGAGTGGTTGGCGATGTGGAAAGTGCGGCGCGGCCAACCTGAGGGTTGACCGCGCGGGTGTGCGTAGCGGGCGCAATGGCTTATGGGGTGTAGTTCACGCTCGCTTGCGCCGAGTTGCCGTTGCTGTCCTGGGTCTGAAGCTGCCAACTGTATGTTGTCAAGCCGCTGCCGTCTAGGCTGGTCACTGACGGCGTGTTGCTGGTGTCTCCTGTCGGATCGGTGCCCCAGACGATCTGCGTGACGGTGCTGGGGAAGCCGTTGAGGTTGGAGTTGTTGCCGGGGATCTGCCAGATCGTGCCGTTTGCGTTGCAGCAAATATAGAACTGGTAGATGTAACTGCTGGCGTTGGCTGGGTAGGTCCAGGTAAACGTCGGCGTCGTGCTGCCTCCGGTCCCGGTGGGCGAAAGGCTGGTGGCGAGTTGGCTGGCGGTCAGCACGCCGGAAATCGCAGGGGTCAAGGTCTCCGAAGTCCCATCGCTGTAGGTGACCAGCAGGCTGTAGGTATCGCCGAGGACCGGCACATCGCTGCCGATATTGGCATTGCTCTGGATTTGGGGGCTGCCGCATGTGCTGCACGCGCCAAAGTCCTGTGGGACGATCACATTGGGGTTCGAGGCGGAGGTCAGCGCAACGGACACCGGCAGCTTGCTTGCCTCTCTCACATCGAAGTTGAGGTTATAATCGCTTCCGCCGCCTGACTGTTGGTTGTATTGGGTTGTCACCGTGGCCGTGCTGCCGGCGTTGGTTAACGTCACGTCCTGTCCCGTCTCGGGGCCCGAAATCGTCACGCCACTGGAAGCATTGTTACGGTTACCCGTATTCGTATTGCTGATGTTCCCCGGACTGTTTATCAGGCCGTTGTTGTTCTGGTCGAGGATCGCAAAGTTGAAGTAATCAGTACCGCTGGGAACCTGGACTGTGTACGCGGCCGGGCTTGTCGGCGGGCTCGTCTTGCTGCCCACCACCGCGGTATAGATGTTGCCCGTGCTCTGGTTGAAGAAGCCCACATACAGAGGGCCGGCGGCGGTGATGCCGGTAAACGTCACCGTGCCGGACAC
>PMOF01000209.1 GCA_003162495.1 Acidobacteriaceae bacterium | reverse complement strand
GGCTATACGCTGCTGTTTGTCATTATGGCGTCGAACCTGATGGCGGTTCTGCTACAGAGCCTGAGCCTGAAGCTGGGCGTGGCCACGGAGCGGGACCTGGCGCAGCTTTGCAACGAGGCGTACGGCCGCTGGGTGAGCTTTGGACTTTGGGTAGGCGCTGAGATCGCGATTGCTGCCTGCGACCTGGCGGAGGTGATCGGTTCGGCAATCGCGCTGAATCTGCTGTTTCACATTCCACTGTTTTACGGAGTGCTGATCACCGGCCTCGATGTGCTGCTGATCCTGCTGATGCAGCGATGGGGCTTTCGTTATGTAGAGGCGCTGGTGATCACGCTGATCGGGACCATTATCGCGATGTTCAGCGTGCAGCTTTTTCTGTCGAAGCCGGAGTATTGGCCGGTGTTTAAAAATCTGCTGATCCCGTCCACTTCGATCGTGACCAACCCGGCGATGCTGTATATCGCCATCGGGATGCTGGGCGCGACGGTAATGCCGCACAACCTTTACCTGCACTCCTCAATTGTGCAAAGCCGCAACTACAAGCGCACGCCCGCGGGCAAGCGCGAAGCGATCTTCATGGCCAACGTGGACTCCGCGCTGGCGCTGACGGTGGCGTTGTTTGTAAACGCCGCGATTGTGGTGGTGGCGGCGGCGGTGTTTTTTCGCAGCGGGCACTTTGAGGTGGCGGCGATTGAGGATGCTTACAAGCTGCTGAGCCCGATGGTGGGCGCGGCGGGGGCCAGCACCCTGTTTGCGATTGCGCTGCTGGCCAGCGGACAGAACTCTTCGATTACCGGCACGCTGGCGGGGCAGGTGGTGATGGAAGGCTTCATCCACATCAGCCTGCCACCGTGGCTGCGGCGGATGATTACCCGGTCGCTCGCAATCATTCCTACGATTGTCGTGGTCTGGTTCACAGGCGAGCGGGGGACAGAGAAGCTGCTGCTTCTAAGCCAGGTAATTCTCTCGCTGCAACTGAGCTTTGCGGTGATTCCGCTAGTGCTGTTTACGGGCAGCCGGAAGTGGATGGGCGAGTTTGTGAACGGGCGCGCGCTGCAAGGGCTGGCGTGGTTTGTGGCGGTGCTCATCGCTGGATTGAACGCGTGGTTCCTGGTGCTGATGATGCGAGGTTAGTAACTCTTCATATCTAAATGGAGGCTATGCATGATATCCAGTTTAAAGGGGCGGCGTTTTTTTCTCTATCTTCTGATCTTAACTATAGTTAATTGGCAGTTATCAAAAGGACAGAGCGGAACGTCAAGCGCTATCTCCGGCATGGTGGCGGACTCATCCGATGCGGCGTTACCCAATGCATCCGTTACTGTGACCGATGTGGACACGAAGGCAACGCGCGCTGGACAAACCAACGCCGACGGCCGGTTTCTGTTTTCGCAGGTGAATCCAGGTGCTTATACGGTGACGGTGAGGGCAAGAGGATTCGCCGAACAATCGTCGCAGCCGATCGCGGTTGGGGTGGGGCGGACGGTGGGGCTGAATCTAAAGCTTTCCTTGTTCTCCGCCACGCAGACCGTCGAGGTGACGGCTCAGCAGACGATGCTAAGCCTGGAGAACCCGAACACCACGACGACGCTCGAAAGCAAGACGATCGAAAGCCTTCCCAACCCCGGACAGGACCTTACTTTTATAGCGCAGTTTGCGCCGGGCGCGCTCATGAATACGGCGGGATCGTCAAACGACGCCAAGGCCGCAGGCGGATACGGCAACGTGGAATTCAACGGGCTGCCGGCAACTTCGAACGGCTACATCCTGGATGGATACGACACCAATGATCCCTGGCTCGGACTGAACATCGGCTTATCAACGAACCTTGTGATTGGCCTGGATGCGGTCGAGGAAGCGACTGTCAATACGAACTCTTACTCCGTCGATCAGGGAAGATACGGAGCGTCGCAGGTGAATTACATCACCAAGTCAGGGACCAATCGGTTTCACGGGGACCTTTTCGAAATGTGGAACGGATCGCTGATGAATGCGGAGGACTATTTTCTTCACGCCAACGACACCGCGGACAACATCGCAAAGAAGCCGCGCTCCACGGTCAACGAATTCGGGGTGAGCGTGGGCGGACCCATCCGAAAAGATAAGTTGTTTTTCTTTACGCATTATGAGGGAGTACGGATTGCGTTGCCGTTGGTTTCGCAGGCGGTTGCGCCCTCACCCGCTTTCCAACAGTACGTTCTGGGCCAACTGGCAAAGGGGGGAACGGACCCGATCACCGGAACCGCGCTGCCTGCGCAGCCGGATGAAATTGCTTTCTACCAGTCGATGTTCAAGCTTTATAACAATACAGACGGCACTCCGGTTGCGGTGAGCTCCTGTCCGCTGGACGCCAGCGGAGCGGTGCTTCCCGGCACACAGACAAGCGGCAACGTATTCAGCGGCAGCGGCTGCGCGAATCAGAGGCAAGTGTCGCTGACTAACAGCGACAGCGAGAATCTGCTGGTGCTGAGGCTGGACCACACCATCAATCGAAGCAACACGGTGTGGTACCGCTTCCAGCAGGACACGGGCGTGCAGGCGGCCTTCACCGATCCCATCAACTCCATGTTCAACTCCTACTCACCTCAGCCGCAGCGAACCCTGGTTGCGGGTTATACGCATATCTTCAATGCGAATCTGGTCAATCAGCTCAATCCCGGCGCAAGCTGGTACGCCAGTATCTTTGAGCCGGAGAACTTTGCCGCGGTCCGGCAGACGTTTCCCATCGTGCTGGCGGCTGGCAGCAACAGCGCGCCCTTCACAACCATCGGAGGCAATAACAATACCTATCCTCAGGGACGCAAGGTAACTCAGTGGCAGATCAACGACAACCTGATCTGGACGCGGGGAAGAAATACTTATAAGTTCGGGATCAACACGCGGCGCATCGATGTAAGTGACTACGATCTGGGGGAAGGAATTGTCCCGACTGTTGTGTATAACGATCTTGCGGAGTTCACTTATGGCGTCGCTTACACGGCAAGCCAGACGTTTCCTGTGTCGCTGAAAGAGCGAGTGGCGGCGGGGAACCTGGATTCTTATGCGATGGAAACGTATAAGCCCGCGGCGCGCATCACCCTGACCGCTGGGATGCGCACCACCTGGAATACCAATCCCGTGAATCAGCAAAATCTGTTTGCGCGGCCGGCCGGGTCGTTTCTCGATTTGTCTCACGAAATTGGACAGCCCCTCGATCAAGTGATCCAAACCGGGGTCCGGGGACTGTTTCCGGCCACGCCGCTGCTGGTTTGGCAGCCTCGGGTTTCGGCCGCGTACGAAGTAACTCGCGGAACGATACTTCATGCCGGGTTCGGCGTCTTCAACGACATCATTCCGGCGCAGATTGCCGATCTTGCGGCGACCAATGCTCCGTATGCGCCGACGTTTGTGGGCGGAATCGGGGGCCAAGTGGGCGGCTTGGGAATTGCGCCGGATGTGGCCGGAAGCGCGGTGGATGCGGCTTCGAGCGCAGAGCGGAATTTCCAGTCGGTCTTTGCCGCGGGCAGTGCGCCATGCACCGGCATTGCCGCGGGAGCCCCGACATGCCCGCTTGCGGTGAGCATGAACACCTTTGCGAGCGGTACTCTGAAAACGCCTTACTACTACCAATATAACTTCGGGTATGAGCAGCAGGCCGGTGCGCGAGGCTCGGTGCGGATCGATTATGTGGGCACGCGCGGCGTCCATGAGCCCTATCAAGTGGAGTTAAACGGATATCAGACGGTATGTGACGGATGCTTTGCTCCCTACTCCTACGCGAAGCCGCTGGACCAACGATTCGGGAGCGTCAACGAGTTTCAAACCAACGCCAATAGCAGTTACTCCGGGTTGCAGGCCGGTATCACAGAGCAATTCGGCGGACTTATGTTGAGAGGAAACTACACGCTGAGCCATTGCCTGGATGAGGTGTCAAACGGAGGATTGCTTTCCTTTTCCACGCAAGGAATCTTATCCCCGCTGCCGGGGGAACTTAGCCGCCAATATGGCGATTGCGACTATGACGTGCGCCACAATATTTCAGCGGTTGGGATATACGAGATACCCTTACGGTCTTCTTACTCGGCTCTGCGGGCGGTCTTTGGCGGCTGGTCGTTTTCCGAGACAGCGTTCTTGCATAGCGGACTTCCGTTCACGGTGGTGAGTCAGCCTTACACGGCAAACGGCAAAGGCATCTTTCAGAACAGCGGACCGCAATTTGCGCGCCGAGTTGCAGGAGTGCCGCTTTACCGGAAAGCAGCGTATCCCGGAGTTACCGTGGCGGGAACGAAGCAATGGCTGAATCCAGATGTGTTTGTCTTGGTTGTCGATCCGACGACCGGCGCCTGCACGGGCGGCGACACAGTGGCTGATTGCCAATTTGGAGATTCGGGGCGCAACACCTTGCGCGGACCTCACTTTACCGACTCAGACATTTACCTGACGAAAAAGGTTCCGATTGTGGAGGGAGTGTCGTTGCGCTTCGATACGCAGTTTTTCAACGCGTTCAATCATCCAAATTTTGCACTGCCGAGCAACGTGGCGGCCGGAGTGCCGGGAGTCTATATCCCGGCGAAGTTCGGCACGCTGGAAAGCACAATCTCGCCGCCGACCGGGTTGCTCGGCGTTGGCCTGGGCGGGGACAGTTCGCCGCGCATGATCGCCTTTCAAGCCAGGATTGAATTCTGAGGCTGCGGGGAGTTCCTGCAGCCTGCGTTATGCACTACCATGGATGCCATGCACGTTCTTTCCGCAGCCGAGATGCAGGCTTGTGACCGCGCAACGACGGACCTTCTCGGTGTTCCGTCGCTGGAGCTGATGCGTGCGGCCGCAGCGGCCGTGGCGGAAATGGTGAGGAGGGAGTTTCCGCGGGCGCGACAGGTGACGGTGCTGTGCGGCCGGGGCAACAATGGCGGTGACGGGATGATGGCGGCGCGGTTGCTTGCCGGCGCGGGCCTGGAAGTCACCACGCTGGTGCTGGGCGATCCTGAGGAGTTGGAAGGCGATGCGATGGTGGCCTATCTGGAACTCCTGATGACCGCGGGAGAAGCGGGCACCCGCAATCCTCCGCGCGCGATCCGGGACGCGCAGGACCTGGCGACTCACAAGGTCCCGACGCATGCGGATCTGATCGTGGACGCAATGGTGGGCACCGGATTCAAGCCTCCTTTACGAGGCCTGGCGCTGGCCGTGGTGGAATGGGTGAAGAATCTTGGTGCGCCTGTGCTGGCTGTGGATTTGCCCTCGGGATGGCCGGCGGATGCGACCGAGGCCACGATGCAGGAGACGGTTTGCCCTGCGGACGCAGTGATCACCTTCACGGCTCCGAAGCTTGCGCACGTGTTTGGGCAGTTAACGCGGCGATGGGATCAGCCGGTGGTGGTGGCGCCCATCGGGTCGCCGGAGGCGGCGATCGATTCGGCGCTGGACCCGAGTTCCGCTGGATTGCATTGGGCGGGTTCGGCGATGCAACTGGCGCAGGCGCCGCGAGGGGTGGAATCTAACAAAGGCCAATTCGGGCACGTGCTCATCGTCGGCGGTTCAATGGGAACAGCAGGAGGCCGGACCGGTGCGCCGTCGATGGCGGCTTTGGCGGCACTGCGGGCCGGGGCCGGGTTGGTCACTGCAGCGGTTCCGCAGGCGGCGCTGGCGCTGGTGGCAGCGGTTGCGCCGGAGCTGATGACCCTGCCGCTGGAGGCGAGTCAAGCTGGCCGCATTTCGGCGGAGAATCTGACCGCGGAGGGATTGGCGGTGCTGATGGCCGGCAAAACGGTGCTGGCGCTTGGGCCTGGCCTGGGGCAGGGACCGGAGACGGTGGAGTTTACGCGAGGACTGCTGGCGGCCACGAATATTCCGGCGGTGATCGATGCAGATGCTTTGAATATTCTGGCCAGTGAACCGGAGATGCTGAAAGCGCTGAGCACCCAGGCCAAGATAGGGCGGATGGTGGTGATGACGCCGCATCCCGGCGAGATGGCGCGACTGACGGGGACTACCGCAGCGGAGGTGCAGGCCAACCGGTTGGAGGTGGCACGCGACTTTGCACAGCGGTTTGGCGTAACTCTCGTGCTGAAAGGGGCACGGACGCTGATTGCCCATCCTGACGGGAAGGTAGCGGTGAATACAACGGGCAATCCGGGGATGGCCAAGGGCGGCAGCGGGGACCTGTTGACTGGCGTGGTGGCGGCAATGCTGGCGCAGTATCCCCACGACGCACCTCGTGCGGTGGAGGCGGCTGTTTATCTGCATGGATTGGCCGCCGACCTGGCAGTGCGGGAGGCTGATGAGCATACCTTGCTGGCCACCGATAGCCTGGCACAATTTTCCCGAGCTTTTCGCCTTCGGCTTTTTTCCGTTGGCGTGGGCGGGGAGAACGGGTATGTTTGGTTGCAGGGGCTGCCGGCCAAGTCTTCGCCGGCCGCGGCCAACCATGAGGCAGCAGAATGAGCAACGCCGCACCCCCAGCCGAGGGACGGATTCACGAGTTCACCACGCAGAGTGACGCGGACACCATCGAAGTGGGCCGCAAGCTGGCGGGATTGCTGAAGCCGCCGCAACTGCTGATTCTGCGCGGGGACCTTGGTACGGGGAAGACCACCCTTGTGAAGGGAATCGCGCAGGCTCTGGACGCGGCGGAGGCAGACGAAGTGACCAGCCCGACGTTTACCCTGGTTCACGAGTACGAAGGTTCACGCGATGGCCAGCCGGTGAAGCTGTTTCATCTGGACGTATATCGTCTGGAAGGCGAGCGGGCCCTGGAGACTCTGGGTCTGGATGAGCTGCTGACGCCGGATGCGCTGGTGCTGGTGGAATGGGGCGAGAAATTCAAGAGCATTCGCAAAAAAGCAACGGGGGAAATTGCGATCAGCTCGACGGGCGGGGATGCGCGCAAAATTACGGTGACGCTCAAAGAGTAGCGGCGCGGCCAAGGGCCAAAGCCGGACCGACGCCTGCCTAAGCAGCGGCAACCATCCGAACAATCTGCGCACACAATGTACGCGTAAGTAAAATGCTTTCAACTTTACGGCATTGCATGCCAATGCCTCTGGAGGTTCCGGTGCGTTCGATCCGTTTCTCAGCAGCAGCGTGTTTGCTTTCCATTCTGACAGTGGGCCCGGTAGCGGCATGGGCGGCCACCAAGCCGCATATCTTTCAGCGTCCGGCGCTGAGCCGCGATTTGATCGCCTTCGGCTACGCGGGCGATTTGTGGACCGTGCCCCGAGAAGGCGGCCGGGCCACGCGGCTCACCGTCGGTGTGGGCATCGAGACGGCGCCAGTTTTTTCGCCTGACGGAAGCACGATCGCCTTTACCGGGGAGTACGACGGAAATACGGACGTGTTCACGATTCCCACTACCGGCGGAGTTCCGTATCGCGTCACGTTTCATCCCGCCGCCGACTTTGCGGTGGGCTGGACGCCGGATGGCAAGCAGATCCTGTTTCGCTCCAACCGCGAATCTGTGAGCCGGTATACGCAGTTTTTCACCGTGCCCGCGCAGGGCGGCAATGCAACTCCGCTGCCGCTGCCGATGGCATTCCAGGGACAGTTTTCGCCGGACGGCAGTCACATTGCGTACTCGCCGCTTTCGCTCGCTTTCGGCTTCAACTACACGGCCTTCGTTTCATGGGGCAACTATCATGGCGGCCTGGCCAGCACCATCCGGATTACTTCGCTGCCGGGACTGGACTCGATCGAGATTCCGCATGAGCAGGCTTCCGATTTCAATCCGGTTTATGTTGGCGATCAGATTTATTTCCTCTCCGGGCGAAAAGGGCCTGTGGGCATTTACCACTTCGACCCGGCGACTAAGACCGTGACCGAAGCGCTGCAAAACGGCGGCCCGGATATTCGCAGCCTGGCGGGCGATGGAAACACGCTGGTGTATGACCAGCTTGGCGAGATTTACCTTTTCGATACGACCACCGGAAAGAGCCACTCGGTACCGATTGAGATCGATGCCGATCTTCCCGAGGTGCGGCCCAGGATCGAGAGTGCTGCGGATCAGATTGACCATACTTCGATTTCTCCAACCGGCCTGCGCGCCGCTGTGGAGGCGCATGGCGAGATCTTAACGGTGGCCGCAAAACATGGCCCGACGCGCGACATTACCAACACGCCGGGCGTGTCGGAGCGAGATCCCGCGTGGTCTCCCGATGGGCAGTCGATCGCGTATTTTTCCGATGCGTCCGGTTTGTATGCGCTGCATGTTGCGGCGCAGACGGGGAGTTCGCAATCTGGCGGAGCAGCGGTGAAGAAGTTTGCGCTGGCCGCCGAACCGGCATACTACTTCGATGCCAAATGGTCGCCCGACTCCAAGCGCATTGCCTTCCATGATAACCGGCTGAATATCTATATGCTGGACACGACCAACGGCAAGCTGACCACAATTGGAGACAAGAATGTCTTCGGAGGGTTCTCCAACGCAACCTTCGATCTTGCGTGGTCTCCCGATTCGAAATGGATCGCGTACCCTCGTTCGCTTGCCAACCATCTTCATGCGCTGTTTCTCTATTCGGTGGAGACGGGGCAGTCTACGCAGGTGACCAGCCAGATGGCGGATTCATCGAAGCCGGCGTTCGATCGCGATGGCAAGTATCTGTATTTCATCGCCAGCACCAACGCAGGGGCCGCTTCCGATGGGCTGGATATGACCAGCGATCTTTACCAGGTGACGTCGAACATCTATGCGGTTGTGCTGGCCGCGGACCAGGCTTCTCCCATTGCGCCCGA
>PMOF01000119.1 GCA_003162495.1 Acidobacteriaceae bacterium | reverse complement strand
CAGACAGCAAAAGCGCCGCCCGAAGGCGGCGCTTTTGGAGTGAAGCAATCCGGGAAAACCTTACAACGTCGATTCGATTTCAAATCCCCAGGCCTCCAGAAGAGCCTCAGGGATATATTTGGAATTCTTGTTCCTGCGCGCCCACTCCCGCAGGCGGGTGGACCGGATATATTGGTCGGGGGTCAGCTTGAACTCCTTGACGATCTGCTCGAATGAGGTCACAGTGGGCACAACCGGGCCAATAGGCTCAGGCTTGCCCCAGTTCGGATTTCCACGACGCTTTGCCATTGTTTTGGTGTCCTTAGCAGAATTGAATTTGCAATTAGATCTCTCGGAACGCCGACTGTACGAGCCGGGTTCCCCAAGGCAAACTCCAGGTTTCTATTTTACGGATATTTTCTTCAAAAATCAATACCAAAATGGTGGAAATATTTGCGTCCAGCGAGACTGCGTTTCGATGTTGATGATTCCGGTATCTGATTCTTCTCTAACGGATTAGCTAGGGTTTTTCTGTTCAATATTGCTCACTTTTGCACCAGTTTTCAGCGCCGCGACGGCGCCACAGGACCTACTTGTTTGGCCTTTACTCTTTTGACAATAATCGCGTGACAATAATCGCGGCGAAAACGGAGCCTGACTGGAAATCCCACTCCCCTCCCTACCCTGGACTCGTTCGACCCCGATAGTGCATGGATAACGACAGCCATCCCGGAGGCCTGTGTCGAGCTTTTCAGCAACTTCTAAAACTTCGGCACGCCACAGGAATCTGAGTCACTCGCACCACTTGTCAAAGGCTCCCGCCCGCACCGCCGCCGCCAGCGCATCGATGTCCGTCGCCAGCACGCGGTCCTGTTCCAGCCGCGGTACCACCGCCCGCACAGCCTTGTGGGCGCGCTCAATTTCGGCGCTCGAATGGAGCGGCCTGCGGCACTCCATTCCCTGCGCCGCGCACATCAGCTCGATGGCCACGATCCGTTCCGCATTCTCCACAATCTGGCGCAGCTTGAGCGCGCCGGTCATGCCCATTGAGACATGATCTTCCTTGCCTCCGCTGGTGGGAATGCTGCCCGTGGACGAGGGATGCGCGAGCACCTGGCACTCGTTGATCAGCGCCGCCGCCACGATCTGCGCCATCATGAATCCCGATGACAGCCCCGGATCCGCGGAGAGAAACGCCGGCAGCCCCTCATTGATATCCGGATTGAGCAGCCGGTCGATGCGCCGCTCCGTGATGCTCGCCAAATCCGTCAGCGCGATGGCCGCGTAGTCGAATGCATACGCCAGCGGCGCGCCATGAAAATTCCCGCCCGAGATCACGGCTCCGCTCTTCAGCGCGTCGGACCGGTTCCCCGCAAAGACCAGCGGATTATCCGTCGCCGAACCAGCCTCGATCTCCAGCACGCCCCGCACATGCTCCAGCACACCCCGCACCGCGCCATGCACCTGCGGCATACAGCGCAAACAATACGCGTCCTGCACCCGTGAATCGTGTTCCCGGTGCGCCTCGCGAATCTCCGATCCCTGCATCAGCCGCACCAAATGAGCCGCTGCCGCCACCTGCCCCGCGTGGGGCCGCACCTCATGAATGCGCCGGTCAAATGCGGCAGGCGTGCCCATCAGCGCCTCCAGTGACATGGCCCCCGCCAGATCGGCGAGCTTCGCCACGCGCAGCCCGCGCGCCACGGCAAGTGCGCCCACGGCTGTCATAGCCTGCGTGCCATTCAGCAGCGCCAACCCCTCCTTGGCCGCCAGTGCCACCGGCTCCAGTCCCGCCCGCCGCAGCGCCTCGCCCCCGGCCATTCGCTCGCCCTTGTAAAACGCCTCGCCCTCGCCAATCGCCACCAGCGCCAGGTGAGCCAGCGGCGCCAGGTCCCCGCTTGCGCCCACCGATCCCTTCTCTGGAATCACCGGATGCACCCCGGCATTAAGCAGCGCCACCAGCAGCTCCACCACCGCCAGCCGGCAGCCGCTGAATCCCTTGGCCAGCACATTGGCGCGCAGCAGCAGCATGGCCCGCGCCTCCGGCACTGACAGCGGCTGCCCCACTCCGCCCGCATGGCTGCGAACCAGGTTGGTCTGCAACTGTGCCAGGCTCCCGTGCGGAATGAGCACGTCGGCCAGCTTGCCAAAGCCGGTATTGACCCCATACACCGTCTGCCCATCGGCCAGAATCGTCTCAATCAGCTCCCGGCTGGCCGCAATGCGCGTGACTGCCGCCGGGGCGATCGTCACCGGGCAACCACGCAACGAAACCCCTTCAATCTCGGCCAGCGTGATCGCCTGACCGTCCAAAACCAAAATCTCCATGGCCCTGATCCTAGGCCGCCACTCCCGCCGGAGACAAATTGCGCGCTAGCCGGGCTTGCACCATGCGCTCGACAGGGCTTACATTCGATTGCCAGGGAACCCACTGCATGATGCGCTTCACTCGAAGAGAATTTGCCAAACTTGGCTCGCTGGGACTGGCAGCCCGCTTTGCCTCCGACCTCATCGCCGAAACCCCAAACTCAAAAATCGGATACGCCGTCATCGGCCTCGGCCGCATCGCCGGACACTTTATGCCTGGCACGCGCGACACAACCAACTCGCAGATCACCGGCCTGGTCAGCGGCCATCGCGACAAGGCCGACCGCATCGCCGCCCAATACGGCGTTCCGCAAACCTCCATCTACAATTACGAAAACTTCGACGAGATCGTGCGCAACCCAAATGTTCAGGCCGTCTATGTTGCCCTTCCCAATTCCATGCACGCCGAGTACACCATTCGCGCCGCCAAGGCCGGCAAACACGTACTCTGCGAAAAACCCATGGCTACGTCGGTTGCCGACTGCGAATCCATGATCGCCGCCTGCAAGGCGGCCAACGTCAAGCTCATGATTGCCTACCGCTGCCACTACGAGCCCACCAATTTGAAAGCCATCAAGCTCATTCGCGACGGCGCTCTCGGCCAGGTGCAGGCCATCGTGAGCCCCTTCGGCTTTAACATCGCCCCCGGAGAATGGCGACTCAACAAGAAAATGGCCGGCGGCGGCCCGCTGTTTGACGTCGGCATCTACTCTCTCAACGCCTGCCGCTACCTCACCGGCGAAGAGCCTGAGCACATCTCCGCCTANNAGTTGCAGCACCACCTACGGCGCCAACATGGAGGGATTCTTCCGCGTCTACGGATCCAAGGGATGGCTCGAAGTCGAAAATGCCTTTGTCTATGAAGGTCTGCATCTGCGCGCCGACTTCTCCGGCACCAAGCTCGACGAGCTTAACCCGGCCCGCGACCCATCTCACTTTACTGCAGAGGCCGAACACTTCTCCCATTGCATCCAAAACAACCTTGTTCCTCAGTCGCCCGGCGAGGAAGGCCTGCGCGACATGCGCTACATCACAGAAATCTACCGCTCCGCCGGCATCGCCATCTAGCAGATCTCGTTAACGCCGCGGGCGACCAGCGCCCCGCGCGAAGTTCCCTGCGGTATACTTCTGCCTTGTCCGTTTTGAGCCTTGGAGGGCCTGTCCTTGCAAATCCACAAGTGTGTACAAACAAGTTTCTTCTGCATGATGCTGGCTGCGCTCGTCGCAGCTCAAGCCGCGCCGGCACAAGACAAACCCGACGCGAAAAAAGACGCCGAAACAAAGTCATCTTCCATGCCGGTGCCCGCTCCCGATTCTGTGACTGATGGCTCCGTCACAGTCGGCGGGCAGGCCATCGCGTATCGCGCCGTGGCGGGAACGCTTACCGTGGGTTCAACCGATGTGCAGGACGCGATGCTCGGCCTGGATGGAAAATATCTTCCTGACTCCGGCATGGATCTGCCGGCCAAACCCGAAGACCAGGAAGCCACCTCGCGCATTTTCTACGCGGCCTATTTCAGAAAAGGCGCCGCCAACAATTCCCGCCCCATCACTTTTCTCTACAACGGCGGTCCCGGCAGCGCAACCATGTATCTCCACATGGGAGCCTTCGGCCCCAAGCGAGTGGTCACCCCGGACGGAGAACATCAAGAGGCTGCACCCTATCCATTGGTCGAGAATCAATACAGCCTGCTCGATGTCAGCGATCTGGTCTTCATCGACGCGCCCGGCACAGGGTTCAGCCGTGTCCTGGGCAAAGACGCCGGAAAGGCGTTTTGGGGCACGGACGAAGACGCGCACGCCTTCGACCGCTTCATTCGCCGCTTTCTTACCAAATACGATCGCTGGAATTCTCCCAAATATATCTTTGGCGAGAGTTATGGAACCACGCGCAGCGCGGTGCTGAGCCGCATGCTTGGGGGTGTGGACCTGAACGGCGTCATCCTGCTTTCGCAGATACTCAGCTTTGACAACAGCGCCGACAGTCCTGACGGCAACCCGGGAACCGATCAGCCCTATTACCTCGCCCTGCCGTCGATGGCTGCCACCGCGTGGTATCACCATCGTCTCGCCAATCAGCCCGCGGACCTTGAGGCTTTCCTGCGCACGGTGGAGCAGTTCAGCCTGGGCGAATATGCGTCGGCACTCTTGCAGGGTTCGGAGCTGCCCGACGATCGCAAACACACGCTCGCAGACAAGCTGCAAAGCTACACTGGCCTGCCGGCAGCTTACTGGATTAAAGCCAACCTGCGCGTCAGCGGCGGCGAATTCTCAAAGGAACTGCAAGCCGAGTCGGGACTCACCACTGGGCGGCTCGACACGCGCTATGAAGGTCCCGACTTCGATCCTTTGAGCAAAGATGCCGATTATGACCCATTCACCAATGCAATCGATGCCGCTTACGTCACAGCCATCAATCAATACGCGCGCGATGACCTGAAGTACGGCGAAAACCAAACCTATAAGCCCAGCGCTCGCCAGCCCGGTTACCACTGGAACCTCGCCCACGTTCCCCCCGGAATCCGGGGATGGGAGGGGGCAAGCGTCAATGTGATGCCGGATCTGGCCGCGGCCATGAAACGCAATCCGAAAATGAAAGTGATGCTTATGGGCGGTTATTTCGATCTTGGCTGCACGTACTTCGCCGCCACGTATGAGATGAAACATCTGCCGATCCCGCAGAAATTGGAGGACAACATCAGCTACCACTTCTTTCAGACCGGCCACATGGTCTACGTCAACGAAGCGGCCCTGAAAAACCTGCACGACTACACCGCCGACTTCATCCGCAGCACGGAGGGCAAACACTAGAGTGGCGTCGTGATGACTGCCAAATTTTCAATCGATTCGCGGGTGCCGGGTGCCCCATCCATTCCGCGCCTTTTGCGGAATGGGTGGGAAACCACAAATCTAAACCGCAACCCACAAACCACCCGCTCAAACACCCAACCCTAGAATCCTGCGATTCTTCTTTTCGTTCGCCGGGTGCCGGGTGCCCCATCCATTCCGCGCTCTTTGCGGAATGGGTGGGATCCCACGAACCTCAACCGCAAAACACAAATCACCCGGTCAGAGACCCAACCCTAAAATCCTGCGATTTTTCTTTTCATCCGCGCCGCCCCCGGCAAAGTCGTCAAACGCCCGATCCGTCACTCGAATGATCCGCTCGCTTATAAACTTTGCGCCCTCCGCCGCGCCGGCCTCCGGATGCTTGATGCAGCATTCCCACTCCATCACCGCCCACCCCGGATAGTCGTACTGCGCCATCTTCGAGAAGATCGAGTGAAAATCGATCTGCCCATCGCCCAGCGAGCGGAATCGCCCCGGCCTGTCGATCCAATCCTGGTATCCGCCATACACGCCGCTCCGTCCGCTCGGCCGATATTCCGCATCCTTTACATGGAAGGCCCGCACCCGCTCGTGGTACAGATCGAGAAAGGCCAGGTAATCCATCTGCTGCAAAATCATGTGGCTCGGATCGTACAAAATGTTGGCGCGCTTGTGCCCGCCGACCGCGTCAAGAAACCGCTCGAACGTCACGCCATCGTGCAAATCCTCGCCAGGGTGCAGCTCAAAGCAAACATCTACGCCCGCTTCGTCAAAGATCCGCAAAATCGGCAGCCATCGCCGCCCCAGCTCCGCAAACGCTTCGTCGATCAGCCCCGCCGGCCGCTGCGGCCACGGATAAAAAAACGGCCACGCCAGCGCACCCGAAAAGGTCGCGTGCGCTTTCAGCCCCAGTCTCTGGCTTGCTTTCGCCGCCAGGCGCAGTTGCTCCACAGCCCACGCCTGCCGATCCTTCAAGTCTTCCTTTAAGTCCGCAGGCGCAAAATCCGCATACGACGCGTCGTAAGCCGGATGAGTCGCCACCAGTTGCCCCTGCAAATGCGTGGATAGCTCTGTAACGGCGAGTCCAGCGCGTGCCACCACGCCCAGCAACTCATCGCAGTAGCTTTGGCTCTCGGCAGCAAGCTTCAAATCAAACAGTCGCTTGTCCCAGGTCGGAATCTGCACCCCGGTAAAGCCCAGACCCGCCGCCCAGCGCGCCATTCCCTCCAGCGTGTTAAACGGCGCATCATTTCCTGCAAACTGCGCCAGAAAAATTCCCGGTCCCTTGATCGTCTTCATGCTTCCTCTCAAACTGGGTGCCCCAGAGCCTGCCCTGAGCCCGTCGAAGGGTCTCGATTTTGAGACCTGGGATACCACGATCAACCCAATCGTTCTTAAAACTCGACCCATCTCTCCTGCCGGGTGCCCCATCCATTCCGCGTTCTTTGCGGATTGGGTGGGATCCCTCGAACCTCAATGGCCGGGTGCCGCAGGTCTCGATTTTGAGACCTGGGATACCGCGATCAACCCGATCGTTTTAAAACTCGACCCATTTCTCCTGCCGGCTGCTCTCAATCGCGCGCTCGATAAACCGCATCCCGCGCACCCCGGCCACAATCCCGGGCAGCGTCGCCGGCAACGGGTCTGGTTCGCCTCGCCGCCAAGCCAACCATCCGTCCGCAAATTCACGATAGAGCACGGCAAACGCCTCGATATATCCTTCCGGATGCCCACCCGGCAACCGTGTCACCGCGCGTGCGCCCTCGCTCAAATAATTTCCCCCCGCGTGGCGAATCTCCTCCGGCCCATCCAGCCACTTCACGCGCAGGCGATTCGGATCTTCCTGCCGCCAATCGAGCGAGCCCTTCTCTCCATACACGCGCAAACGCACGTCGTTGCGCTCACCCGCCGCCACCTGCGATGCCATCAGTACCCCGGTCGCACCGTTCTTCAGCCGTAGCATCGCATTGCAATCGTCGTCCAGCCGCCGTCCTTTAACCACGGTGCGCAGCGCCGCGTTCATGCCCTTCACTTCGAGACCGGTCACATACTCCAGCAGATGAAACGCGTGGGTGCCGATATCGCCGATGCAGCCGCCCGGCCCATTCAGCGCCGGATCGGAGCGCCACGCCGCCTGCTTCTGCCCCGTATTTTCAAGCGCCCCGCTGAGCCACCCCTGCATATACTCAACAGCAACCTTGCGAATCGGTCCCAGCGCCCCGCTCGCGCACACAGCGCGCGCTTCCCGCACCAGCGCATACCCGGCATAGGTATGCGTCAGCGCATACGGCAATCCAGCCTTCGCCACCGCCGCCTCAAGTTCAAGCACCTCGGCATATGTAGCCGTAGCCGGCTTGTCGCTCACCACCGCAAAACCGGCCTCGAGCGCTGCCTTCGCCACTGGCAGGTGCATGTGGTTGGGCGTCGCGATCACCACAAAATCGATCCCGTCTTTCCGCGCCCGCTCTGCCGCCAGCATCTCCCCGTAGTCCGCGTAGGCCCGGCTCGGATCGATCCCGAAACTAATTCCCGCCGCTCGCGATCGCTCCGCCGACTGCGAAAACGCCCCGGCAACCAACTCAATCCGTCCATCCAGTTCCGCTGCTATCTTATGCACCGGCCCAATGAAGGCGCCCGGACCGCCGCCCACCATGCCCATCCGCAACTTCCGCGTCTCCGTCATCGTGTCCTCAACATCGCAACAGATTTCTTTTCCCCTACCAGACAAACGGTGCCAGGCGATATCTCACCCGCTCCCGATACTCGGAGTAGCCCGCGAGATGTTCGACCAGAAACTTCTCCTCATCCAGAAGCCTCCACACAATCACCGCCGTCATCGCCAAAATGGTCAACAATCCCCAATAAGAACCAAGCGCGAGGGGCATACCCAGCAAAAGCACCAGAGCGCCAACATACATCGGATGACGGACAATTGCGTAGGGCCCTGTGGATATAACCTTCTGTTCAGCCGCAACTTCAATCGTTCCCGATGTAAAAGTNNCCGGCCACCACGGCAAACACCGGCACCGCCGACCATCTGAACCGGTGATCGAGAACTGGAAGCGCGATCATTGCCGCAAAAGCCATCGCCGCGAAACCTTGGATGACTTTTTGGCTCCTTCGCTTCTCGGCCATCGAACCGCTTTTTACTCTTCTCTCCAGCAGTTGTGGGTCGTTCTTCATCAGGTACAAAGTAATCCCCAGGGCCGGACCGAAAAATGCCAACAGAAACACCCATCCCTGCCAGTAGCGCAGCGTCCACGCGGGAAGAAAGATCAGCAACGCCACGCAAAGCAGGAGGTTCAC